>JALSTB010000111.1 GCA_026983955.1 Melioribacteraceae bacterium | reverse complement strand
TGGAAGCAAAAACGGCCAACCGCAACAAATGGATAAATAATTATTTCGACGATTACCAAGGATTCGACAGAGACGGTGACAACATTGGTGATACTCCTTACCGTTTGTTCTCTTACGTTGAACATCTGTGGGACTTTAATCAGAATGTAAGATTTTTCTACGGAGCTCCCATTCTTGTTATTCTCGATTTTCTGGAAAGATTGGCTCCGTTTTCTTCGCCCAAATTTATTCTTGAAGATAAAAAACCGTTATTTCATTGGGCAAGTGAATTGTAGCTTGAAAGCTAAGTTCTTTACAACAACAATGTTTTTAAAATATTTTTCAATTTCTACTTACTTTTAAATTGTATATATAAAGGTTGAAAATATTAAAATGAGTACGCTATGGCAAAAGAAAACAAAACAAATATAAACAGGCGCCAGTTTTTAAAATCTACCGCAATAGCCGCAGCAAGCATGGCTGCCATCGGTGCCGGTGTAACATATATTCAAAAGTATAAGCGCGATGAAAACAATGCACAAGAATTGTTAAGACCACCCGGCGCTATCGACGAAGATGCTTTTCTTTATGCTTGCATTAAATGCGGCCTCTGTGTGCAAATTTGTCCCGTTCACGCAATTAAATTTGCCGGAATTAATGAAGACCTTGCTTACGGCACACCTTATATTAATGCGCGTGAACAAGCATGCGATTTTTCATGCGATTCGATTCAGTGCGCGGAAACTTGCCCCACTGCCGCATTATACTTTATCCAATTTAAGGAAGCGGGACTTAAAGCCATTGAAGCAGTACAACAGCAAGGACCCGAAGCACTTAAAAACATAAATCCTTTCGAAGTACAAGTCGTTGCAATGAAAAAAGTAACGCACATCGGAGTTGCGAAACTGAATGAAAAAACATGTCTGGCAGTTAAAGGCAAAGGTTTTTCCGGAACTCCACGCGGCGAAAATTTCAACGGTGTTTTACGTCCACAGTCCATTAAAAACCAAGACGGCAGTAAAATCCGGAAAGCTTATCCATTGAAAGAACAAAAATACGAACGTGAAATTTGTGATTTGTGCGTTACCGAATGCCCGATTGGCGAAGAAGCAATAACGTTAAAGAAAACAACCAATCCCGATGGTTCGGTAAGCTACAAACCCAATGTTTTGGAAGGATGTACGGGTTGCGGCGTCTGCGAAATGATTTGTCCTACCGAACCTGCAAGTATAGTAATAGAAGCCGGAAAAACTTACGAGGAGGTGTACTCATGAGTTTATTCAGCAAAAAACGGGAACCGCTGCCTCCCAAAAAAAATGACGAAATGCCACACAGTAAATTGGGTATGCCGTACAAAGAGTGGATGGGTATGAATGAAGACAGGCACAAATGGCGCAACAGACGCTGGGCTTTTCTCGTTTTTATCAATTTGCTTTTTGTTATTTCTTTCGCATTGGATTTATCTTTGCTTGAAGGCTCGCTAAGCGGTTCAAGATTGCTCGGTTTCTATTTGTTGGATCCTTACAACTCTTTCCAATTGTTGGCTATTTCAATTAAAACGGAATATCTGCCTTATTTAACAATGAATTTTGTTATCGGCTTTTTTACAATTGTAATTTTCTATTCGATTATGGGCGGAAGATCATTTTGCTCATGGGTTTGCCCTTACCATTTTTTAGCCGAATGGGCGGAAAAACTTCACGACTATCTTGTAAAAAAGAAAAAAATAAAAGAACATTCATTTCAGCGCGGACTTCGCTATGTGTTTTGGGCAGGCTTTATTCTATTGGCTTTCTTTACTCAAAGACTGGTTTTTGAAACCTTGAACCCTGTTGGAATTTTATCCCGCGCAATGATTTACGGACCGGGCTTGATTTTGCTTTGGGTACTGGTTATTATAGCTTTTGAAATAGTTTACAGTAAAAGATTCTGGTGCCGATACGTTTGCCCGATTGGAGCAACATGGAGTATAATCGGAAATATTTCCCCAGTTGCCGTAAAATTCGAACTTGATAAATGCGGTCACTGCCGTAAATGCCAAGACGTTTGCCTCGTACCTCACGAATTATGGTTTGTAACAAGGGGAAAAGCAACTAACGAAAAACATTATGTGGGCTCCGACTGTACGCGTTGCGGCTATTGCGTCGATGTTTGTCCCGGTGACGCTTTGAATTTCACAGTAAAAGGATTAGATAAAATCTTATGACGGAAAAAAACAGAAATAATCTTTTAATCGATATAGAACATCTTTCCAAATCGTTTAAAAAAATCAAAGTTATAGACGATTTGACCGTTTCGTTTTCTTCGAATGAACGTGTTGCACTTATCGGTCAAAACGGTGCAGGTAAAACAACTT
Source organism: Melioribacteraceae bacterium (assembly GCA_026983955.1). GTDB lineage: Bacteria > Bacteroidota > Ignavibacteria > Ignavibacteriales > Melioribacteraceae > BMS3ABIN04. The sequence continues at coordinate 8,553 of JALSTB010000111.1, read as the reverse complement.
TGATTCGTTGTATTCTTGGTCAATACGTTTACGACGGAAAATTAAGTGTGTTCGGACTCAATCCCCGGACAAACCGTGAAGAAATACTAAAAAGTGTCGGGTTCGTTCCGCAACTTCCACCCCCGCTTAAAATGACGGTCAAAGAAATTCTCGATTTCTTCGCCGGATTAACCGGAACGGATAAAAATGAATTCGTAAAAATCAGTGAGGATTTGGGACTTTCCATAAAAAACAATCTCTCTAAACCATTCCTCAAACTCTCGGGTGGAATGAAACAAAAACTGCTCGTATCCTTAGCCCTCGGCAGAAAACCCAAAATAATTTTAATGGATGAACCCTCGGCGAATTTGGATCCGCAAGCACGCGAAATATTTTTCCAATATCTTAACAACGTGAGTAAAGATACATTGATGATTTTAAGCAGTCACCGGATGAACGAAATTTCAACTTTGGTTACAAGGATTGTTGAAATGGATTTGGGGAAAATTACTTTGGATGAACATCTCGTTGTTCCCGACAGTTCGAAGAACAAATTTGCATACAAAATTGAATTCAAAGAAATTAACGACGATTTAAAAAACATACTCCTCGATTGGAAATTCAGAGGTGTAAACGGCAATCTGGTTTGGGAAGCGGAAATTAACGAAAGCGACAATGCAAAATTTATGAATATAATTTCTCACTTTTCGGCTGTTATTAAAGATATGAAAGTGGAAAAAAGGGAGAGTGAACCATGAAAAAATATTTGATTTTCATTTTACTGGTTTTATTTGCTTGTTCATCCCAACCGGATTATTCACCGCGAAAAATTAACTTCGACCGCGATGTTTGCGCAATGTGCAAAATGGGGTTGACCGACCAAAAATATTCCGTTCAAGCCATTAACAAATACGGAGAAGTTATGTGGTTCGATGATATCGGCTGCCTATTCGAAATGATGAAAACCGGCAAATGGAAAAAATTTGCAAAAGATTCCGTTAAAATTTGGATTGGTGATGCGGAAACCGGCAAATGGATTGATGCTACCAAAGCTTATTACAGATTTGGCGACAGAACACCAATGGGCTACGGCTACGGGGCGCTCGAAAAAAACATTGGCGATTCTCTCTTTACTTTCGAACAGGTAAGGCAAAGAATTGAAGAAGGCAAAACCATGCGCGAAGAATTTCTGAAAGAACATAACATGATGAAACACGGAGACAAAGGGAAAAAGTAAAATATGAAAAACGGATTAACTCAAATTGCAATTCTAGATATAAAACAAAATTTGCGCTCCAAATGGTTTTGGAGTTACAGTATTCTGTTCGGCGGTTTTGTAGCGGTGATGTTTGCACTCGGAATTACCGAATCCCAAATTATTGGATTTGTGGGTTTAAGCAGATTGATGGTAACCTTTATGCAAGTAAGCATGGCAATTTTGCCTATATTCGTTTTGATATCAACAGTGCGTTCCGTTGTGGGCGACCGTGAATCGAACGTGATGGAATACATGCTTTCACTCCCTATTTCCCTTTCGGGTTACTTCTGGGGTAAGTTGCTCGGGCGGTTTATTATAATTTTCGTTCCCGTTTTTCTTGCACTTTTCGGCGCTACAATTTGGGCAACCATCACTAAAATTGACGTCCCTTGGGATATGTTCGCCGTATACAGTTTTCAATTGGCTGCCATGGTTATTTGCTTTTTGGGAATGAGTATGTTTATTTCCACGGTATCCCGTTCCCAGGAAATAGCAATCAGTGTTGCTTTTATTATTTGGCTGCTTTCGGTTGCCTTTCTCGATTTGATTTTAATGGGAATCATGTTGAAATCACGAATGAACCCCGATTTGATTATCGGTGTGGGCATGATTAATCCCCTGCAAGTATTCAGAACCGGAGCACTGGCTTTATTCGACCCTGAACTAACAGTAATGGGTCCGGCATCTTACTATATTCTGGATACGGTCTCCCGCCCCGTATTCATAATCTTTTCCGTTGCTTATCCGGTTTTGCTCGGCGGGTTGCTTGCATTCTGGGGAAATAAATATTTCAATAATAACGATATTCTATAATGATAAGAAAGAAATTAAAATGCTTCCGGAAAATAGTAACATTTTTAAGTTTGCCGGTTATTAATTTAGGAATCATCACCGGTTGCAGCGGAACGGCAGAACCGGATTCACTTCCGCATTTTACACAACCGCCCGATACTTTACATATTTTAAAATTGACTAACTTCCTTACCGAAAGCCAGGAAGACAGTATAATCAATATACCAACTACCCTGAGATCCGGAAAGAAAAGATATAAAGGAATAAGAGCGGTACCTCAAGACGGCGATGACTTCCGGAAAACGGAACTCGATAACGTTTACTGGCATGGCGTAAGTGTTGTAGAAGGTGATTTTCGCGGCGCAATATTCAGGTCGGCCAACTGCAGCGAAAGTAATTTCTCAAACAGCGATTTCAGAGTGGCGGATATAAGATGGACAAATTTCGATAACTCAATCCTGCGCAATTGCAATTTCAGTCAAGCCTACATGTTTCACGTAAAAGTAAACAATGCCGATCTATCCAATTCCGATTTCAGAGGTGCAAACATGTTCGGGATGGAAGGACATAATGCAAAATTAACAAAATGTAATTTTTCCGGCGCACTGATGAAAGACTCCGAATTTTTGTATTCCGATTTTACCGGAAGTACGGCTATCAAAGTTAAACTTTTCCGCGCCGTACTAAAAAATTCCAAAATCGACAGTTGCGATTTCAGTTACTGCGATTTTACCGGCGCCGGCCTCGAAGGTGCGTCGTTCCGGCATTCCAGATTAAGATTCACTAATTTCCAAGGAGCTCATCTGCAAGGAGCGGATTTTACCGGTGCCGATTTGCTTGGATGCAATTTCAAAGGTGCCAATTTCGAAAATACAATTTTTAAAAACGCAATAAATTTACCCGGAAACATTGAATCGATATTGATTGACAGTGTGGCATCTCCAACAACGGAAAAAGAAAAAGTTATCAGCTCCTTAGAATTTTAACGGAGGAATAAATGTTTGGGAAACTCAAACAACTATTAAACGATAAGAAATTAATCGCCTCGAAAGAAAATTGGCAGACAAAACAAAAGAAAATTGAAACCGTTTCCGAATATGTAAACGCTTTAATCGATCATCTGAATGAAGTGGCACAGATAATTGCCGCAAAAAACGGCGAAAAACTTAAAGGTAAAATTTTTAGAATTGGAATTACTCATTTGGTTAAAAATAAACTTGTGCCGCTTCCGCTGGTTCGAGCGAAAGAATTGGAAAAAGTTTTCCTCGATGAATTTCTCGTTATGCCGGTCGAAGCCACATCGCTGGGCAAATTGCTTGAAACCGGAAAAGGCGATACAATTCCAGATATGGAAGAACACCTGGCAAAAAGAGTTAAATCCATTTCATCACAAATCGCCTTGAAATGGGGTGTGAAATCGAATATGCGTATGCCCTATAAAACTCTTAAAAATTCCGGTATAATCTTTTTTAGTGCCAACGTTACTCACTTTTTTAACGAAGAGCTTTTCGATTACATTGAATCTTTAATTCCCGATATCGAAGCTTATTTAAATATTGCAAACGACTTCGATAAACTTGTTGAAATGCAAGAGGCAATGGTGAACAAAGAAGGGGATTCGCTTCACAGTAAAAAATTGCTTCACCGTTTGCAAATTATTTTGGAAAAAGAACAAAATCCTTTTCCCGGCAAAATAAATTATGAACAAAAAGTTATATTAAAAGGGAATGAAGTATCGGGAAATTTAATAAACCTGTGGAAAATTGATGAAAATAAAGCCGCCATTCTGCTTTTGGAATCGGATGTTAACATCGTAAGCTCGGCAAGAATGTCCCTCTATTTAAGAGGAATGTTTCTGAAAGAAACTCAACGCACAACAAAAGTTGTGGAAATCGTAAAAGCATTGGAAAAATATTATTGGGAATTCCTGGACAGCGACCCTTATTTAACACCGACCGAAGAAATGGTTTCGGTGTTTTTGGGAATTCTGAATTTTGATAAATACGAATTAACCTATTCCAACATTGGTTTTATCCACCCGATAATTTGCCATAAGGATGAAGGAACCGTTGATGTTCTGGAAAATACGGGATTGTATTTCGGTAGTATGGACCAAAGTTTCACGGAAAAAACCATACAACTGAAGAAGGGTGAGCGGCTGTTTCTTGCCACCAGTTCCCTTCTGGAAATTCTAAAAAAAGAACATAACATGTTCGGGAGAGAATCGCTTCATAAAGTAATAAAAGAATCGCACAGCAAAGAATTAACTGAAGTGTGCCATGTGATTCATAAAACAGCAGAGGAACTTTATAAAGCGGATGAAGAATACGATGCGATTTTTGCAGCAATAGAAATTTTATAGTGTAAAATAATTAATTTTTAATAATTACTACCGGGAATTTTATGAAAAAACTAACCATTTATATATTTTTGCTATCCGTTTTCATTCTTCTTTCGTGCTCCGCCGGCAACAAAAAAACAGCCGGTCAATTCAAAACCGTTAACGATATTACCGATAATATGCTGTGCGAAAGTTGCGGTAATCCGTTAATAAAAAATATTTCCACTATTCACATCGTACAAATGGAAAACGGGGATTTACACAAATATTGTTCTTTGAATTGTTTGGCAAAAGACTGGAACAAACTTAAAGATACAGCGGAAGATGTGTTGGTGATGGATGCCAAATTTAAAAGATTTTTCCACGCAAAAGACGCTCATTACGTTATTCGCGATACCTTTGGAAGAAGTAAAAAGCAAGTAACCGCTTATGCTTATGAAGACGTGGAATACGCCAGAAGATTTATGAAAGACTTTTGGGGCAGAGAGATAGTTTTTTTTAACGATGCAATCAGAATTATCAACTCGCCGGAAGAATAAAAAAATTGTGTGTTTATTACAATTAATTTTTAACTTTGAGGAACAAATATTTTTTTATGCTATAAAGAGATAAAAGGTATGAATAAAGAAACGAAAAAAAATACCGAAGATTTCCGTGATCATATTGCAACCGTAACCGAAGAAGGTAAAAGAATTTGGGTTTATCCCAAAAAGCCCAAAGGCAGGTATCACAGAGCCAGGGCAATAGTTGCCGCAATATTATTGGCAATTTTATTCTTTACCCCGTTAATTAAGGTTAACGGTCACCCAATAATGCTTTTGGATATCCTCAGCCGTAAATTTATTCTTTTCGGCATAGCTTTGGGTCCGCAAGATTTTCATCTGATTGTAATATTTATAATAATGCTGGTAATTTTCGTCTTTCTGTTCACGGTGGTTTGGGGAAGATTATGGTGCGGTTGGACGTGCCCGCAAACAATATTCATGGAAATGTTATTCCGTAAGGTTGAATATTTAATAGAAGGAGATGCCCACCAACAAAGAGCATTAAACCGTGCACCTTGGACTCCAAAGAAGATTTTTAAAAAAGTATTGAAGCATTCCATATTCGCCGTAATGGCATTTCTCATCGCAAATGCTTTGCTTGCCTGGGTCATCGGTATCGACGCACTTAAAGAACTTGCCAGCAGACCCATATCGGAAGTGCCGGGCAAATTTACCGCAATGGTTATTTTCACCGGAGTAATTTATTTCTTTTACGCCTACTTCCGCGAACAAGTTTGTACGTTAATTTGTCCCTACGGCCGTTTGCAAGGTGTTATGCTCGATCAAAATTCGATTGTTATTGCTTATGACTACAAACGCGGAGAACCGAGAGCCAAACTAGGAAAGAACAGAGACTCTCAAGCCGGTGATTGTATTGATTGCCGCCAATGTGTTGACGTGTGTCCCACCGGAATTGATATAAGGAACGGCACACAGCTGGAATGTGTGAATTGTACCGCTTGTATTGACGCATGCGATGCGGTAATGGACAAAGTGAAAAAACCGCGGGGACTTATCCGTTTTGCATCAAAAGAGGAAATTGAAACCGGAAAACGTAAAATCTTTACACCAAAAGCAATCGGTTATTCCGTTGTTCTCACTTTACTTTTGAGTTTATTTATTTTCCTGCTGGCAACAAGGTCCGATTTCGAACTCTCAATAGTAAGAACCGCCGGATTGCTTGCGCAAGAACAACCGGGTAATAAAATCAGTAACTTATACGATGTTAAAATAATTAACAAAACATTTAAAGAAATGCCGGCGGAATTAAAATTACTCGATATTCCGGGCGAAATACGTATCGTTAGCGGTGATTTACTCGTTAAACCAAGTGATATAGCCGAAGCCAAAGCACTTGTAATTTTACCGAAAGATCAAATAAAATCAATTTCCATGCCTATCCGTATTGAAGTTTCGGCTAACGGCAAAGTACTGGATGTTATGAAAACCAATTTCCTGGGAAAAGTGGCAGGTAAGAGAAGATGAAAATTTCTTGGGGTGTTGGAATTGCAATAACCATAATCGTTTTTACGATTGTTTCGATATTATTTATTGTTTTCGCTTTTTCGCAAGATGTGAATTTGGTAACCGACGATTACTATGCAAAAGAATTGGCTTACCAAGATCAAATTGATAAGGAAAAGAGAACTCAAGAACTGCCGGAGCAACTGAAAATTTCCGTCGATAATAATTATATTTTCCTCCAATTTCCCAAAATATTTTCCGGGAAAAATATTGAAGGAAGTGTGCAACTTTACCGCCCGGCAAGCAGGCATAACGATGCCGTTTATACTATTGCCGTAAACGATAGCAACTTGTTCGTAATTCCCACCGATTCACTTATTGAAGGAATGTGGCGCGTGAAAGTGGATTGGGCGGTAGATAGCACAACTTACTACAACGAGAAAATTATAATGGTCAGATAAATGGAAGTATGGACCGGTTTCATAATCGGTTTCTTCGGAAGTTTTCATTGCGTTGGTATGTGCGGTCCCATTGCATTGGCATTACCGTTCGGCAAGGGTTCCAACTTTCAATTGGTTTTAAGCCGCTTGTTATATAACCTCGGACGCGTTTTCACTTACACGCTATTCGGCGCTTTGTTCGGTTTTTTTGGTAAAGGTTTAACATTTATCGGATTTCAAAGGTATGCTTCCATAATTCTTGGCGCTTCCATTCTCATTTATTATCTGATGCCGAACAAATACAAGGGACGCTTGGCATACACAAAACCATATCAAATGTTGAGCGGTTTTGTTAGAAAATCTTTTTTGAAATTAACCAAATCCGGTTCACCTTCAACATTGTTTCTGTTTGGCATTATAAACGGTTTTCTACCGTGCGGATTTGTTTATGTTGCTTTAGCCGGTGCAATAACAACAGGGAATTTTTTAACCGGCGCGGCGTTTATGGCACTATTCGGATTGGGGACAACTCCAATTATGTTCGTAACTTCCATTGCGGGGAAATTCATTAGCGTTAATCTTAAAAGGAGAATGAACAAACTTATACCGGTTTTTGCGGTAATTTTAGCGATACTTTTTATTTTAAGAGGGCTAAATTTAAATATTCATTATATAAGTCCTAAAATAACAAACGATGCTCTTGTTCAACCCCAATATTGTTCGCCGGATGTTCCTTCCAAATGATATCTTTATTCTACAACATTCACGAACAACGTAAGTATTGCAACCCTTGTTCTCGGATCGTTCGATTTAATTATAACCGTACATGATTGCTTGCCGGATATATTTTTTGTATTGACGGAAACGTTAAGAAACTCCGGTTTACCGTAGATAATTTTATTATTTGATAATTTAAGTTTTATAAAATCGCAGCCGGATTTTACTTTTTTAATTACCAACGTCTTCTTTCCATAATTTCTAATTTCAATTCTACTGCTTACGGTTTCCCCTTGTTTAACTTCACCCAAATCGAGTGTGGTGTACGGAATTCTTATTGTGGGTAATTGCTCCTCGGCTTCTTTGCTCAGTTGAACATTAGCAACTATCGAAACTCTGTAAACCGGCGCTTCCGGGTCGTTACTTAAAATATATGCATGCTGGCGTTGGTAACCGATTTTATTTTTCGTATCGAATTTTACAGTCAAAACGGTTGTATCGCCCGGTTCCAGTTTCATTTTAATCGGGTCCAATACCGTACATTCACAAGAAGGTTTTACTTCTTTAATTTCAAGTGGAGCGGAACCTTTATTTTCGATAACAAAACTGTGTTTCAAAACTTTGTTTTGGGGAACTTCTTTGAAATCGTAAATATTATCTTTAACAAAAATTTTAGGCGCAACCTTCTGCCCGTAAGTTTGAAGTGTTAGCGTTAAAATCACTAAGAACAAAATCTTTTTCATTTGAAACCCAGATTATGTATAATTACTGTTGACGAAACTTAACCAAATCATTAATTATTTTCACAAGTTTTTTCTTTTTCAGAACTTTTGGGAATTCTGCCATCGAAAACCAATTCCGCTCCCTGAACATTTCCGGCCAACCGGAATGAACTTTTTCCACTTTCATTAAAAACAATTTCACTTCACAAATTCCGCCCCACTTTTTGTATTTGTAGGTCACATGGTAATCTTTAACAATTTTGCCCTCAACGCCTGCTTCTTCAAAAGCTTCTTT
>JALSTB010000110.1 GCA_026983955.1 Melioribacteraceae bacterium | reverse complement strand
GCGCTTCGAAGAACAGATTATCGTAATCATTGATTTTATTAATCAATCCGGTATTCCTTTCCCGTGAATACGGTAGAATTTTCGTATGTGAAAATTCAACACCCGGCTGCACCACAACCGCTATAACCCTTTCCCATGCTTCTTCCAGTCCACGCGAGTAAAATGCACGTTTGGAAAGTTCGATTGTTTCCTCAAGCTCTCCGGCTGTAGTTGTTTCAAAATCCTCTTCATTTTCAATCGCACCACCTGGAATCGGAACATCCGTACCGATAACATAAACCGGTTTATTTTTTTCATCGCGAAAGTTTTTTTCCACAGTCTCGCACAATTCAGCCGCGCGTAAGGTTATCAATTCCGGATTTAATTTTCCGCCGGTTGTTTTATCATCGCCTAACACAAAACTGGTATCCAAGTGGAATTTTAAATAACCCGCTTTGGCATAAGCGGCAATTTGCTCTTTTGCATTCTCCATTGCCTGCGAGGAGGGCAGATTTTTCCATACGTTCGGTCCCAAATGATCTCCACCCAAAATTAAATTCTCTTCGTTAAAGCCGGTTTCATGTGCTAATGAAATGACATAGTCCTTAAACATTTCAGGTGTCATTCCGGTGTAACCGCCGAATTGATCAACTTGATTGGAAGTGGATTCAATCAACAGTTGGGTGTTATTTTTTTTCGCAAAAATCATACTTGCCTTAATTACAAACTTATTTGCCGAACATACTGAAGTAATTCCAATTGCTTTGCCTTCTTTTCTTTTGTTACGCAAAACATCCCAAATCATATCTGACCGTTTACCTTCACATTATTGTATTCGTACAATTTTACACCTTGAACAACTCTGGTAATCACACCGTCTTTACTTGGATTATCCGGTTCAAGTCCCAAATCAAGCGATTTAAAAAATCCGATAATTTGTGCCGGTAAAACCGAAGGGACGGTGAGAAAATCCTCATCAACTTTGCCGGAGTTTTCCGACATGACAAGTTTTAAACTAAGATTATTTATGCATGTATCATGTTCCATCACTCCGATGCTGAAAATACCGCTTCTACCGTTTGAGACGGATTCCACCAAATCGGCTTCGTATTTTCTCGAATATTCATTATTGGAAAAAAGATAAACAATCAAAGTTTCGTTGTTAATTACTGCTTTCGGTCCGTGCCTGAATCCGAGAAAAGTATCGTGCTTGCAAATTACTTTACCGTCCGAAAGTTCTTGTAATTTGAGATGAGATTCCCTCGCAACTCCTTCGAAAAGACCGGAGCCTAAAAACACCGCCCTGGTGAATGGTAAGCCGGCAACTTCTCTTAGTTTACCGGAATAAAAATCAATTATTTTTTTACCATAGCCGGCAATTATATCGACTTCCCTGCCCAGAACGGAAATTTCTTTAATTCTGCTTATTAACAGTCCCGCCAGTAACATTGCGGAAAAACTTCCCGTCATAGCCAAACTCTGATCGTTTGCTTCCGGCGGAAGAATAAGTTTGAAATCGTTTAGCCCGGAATTTTCCAAAGCCAGTTTGCCTTCCGGATTGCAAGTAATTATTAAATTGTAAATTTCTTCGCAGTAATTTTTTGCTAACGAAACCGCTTTAGAGCTTTCGGGACTGTTCCCCGAGCGGGCAAAAGAGACAAGCAAAGTCGGTTTATCTTTTAAAAAGTATAATTCGGGGTGTGTAACCAAATTTGTTGTAGCAATTGCTCTTGTAGTTACCCCGGTATGTTTTTGGAAAGGTCCCTCTAAAGTTTCCCCGATAAATGCCGAAGTTCCCGCACCGGTTAGAATAACTTGCAAATTGTCTTTCCGGAACAAAGGAGCAAGAAAGTTCTCTATTTCTTCCGCCCTTTCCGAAATCATATTCCATGTGTTTTTCCATAAATCCGGTTGACCTGCTATTTCCGATGCCGTAAATTTTGCACCGTGTTCCTCCAGCTCATCGAAAGCTATACCAAGAATCTGTTTTTGCATAATAATTAATAGCTAATGAATAATTTTTCTGTAAGTTACAAATTTTATGTTTCCTTGTCAAGAACTTTCGTTTCCTTTCTTTTTAATAACTAAATGCTTGCAATTCATTTCTTTTAACAGATTACTTTGTGCTTACTTAAAAAGCCTTAGATCTTTCGGATTTTAAGAAATTTTCATTATTTTACAGGCAAAACATCAAAAAAAACTAAAACGAAAATGAAAGCATTCGAAAACGGCGATATAACAACAGAAAGACGTTCTAAAATTTTAGAGTTATTGGAAAAGCGCGGGAAGGTATTCGTAAAAAACTTGAGCGATTATTTTAAAGTAAGCGAAGTTACAATAAGAAACGATCTTGACATACTCGAGAAAAAAAATCTTTTAATAAGAATGCACGGTGGAGCAATTCAGGTTCGAAGAGTAGGTTTGGATTATCAATTAAGTGTAAAAGCCAAACGCCATGCAGAAGAAAAACGGGCAATCGGGAAAAAAGCAGCGGAACTTATAAACAACGGCGAGACAATTATACTCGATTCCGGAACAACTACCGAGGAAATTGCGAAAAACTTGGGAAACTTAAAAGATTTGACCGTTATTACGAATTCGCTGAATGTTGCCATCAGATTATCAGAATTACCCGAAGTGCACGTAATTGTTCCCGGCGGATATTTAAGAAAGAAAGCTTTATCGTTAATCGGTTCGAACGCCGAGGAAAATATTAAAAAATATTACTGCGATAAAGTTTTTATCGGGGTGGACGGCATCGATTCCGGCTACGGGATATCGACGCCGAACGTCGAAGAAGCACATCTCAACAACATAATGATAAATATTTCGCGGGAGGTTATTGTTGTAACCGATTCCAGCAAGTTCAAACACCGCAGTTTTGCCAAGATTGCGCCTATTAACAAAATCAATACAATAATTACGGATAAAAACATTCCGTCCGATGAAAAAGAAAAGCTCGAAAAAATGGGCATAAATTTGATATTGGTGTGATTTAAATCCCGAAATATTTTTTTTTGCTTGACAAACCTTTCCGGTTTTTGTATTTTTGTGAGTGAGTATTCACTAACATTTGATTTTGAGCAGAAATGAATTTTACACCGAGACAACAGCAGATAATTAACGTAGCAATCGAATTGATTGCGGAAAAAGGGATTCAAGATTTAACTATTAAAAATCTGTCCGGCCGTATCGGTATTGCCGAATCGGCTATTTACCGCCACTTTAAAAGCAAACAGGATATTCTTTTGGGAATTTTAAGTCTGTTTGATGAAGACAAAACAATATTTATGGAAAAAATCAAAGCATCGGGCAAACCGCCAATTGAACAACTGGAATTGCTTTTCCGGTTAAGATTTAAATTTTTTAAGGAAAATCCGGCAATTGCTTCCGTTATTTTTTCGGAAGAAATTTTCCGCAACGATCAACGGCTTTCCCAAAAAGTTTTCGAAATTATGAAAAACAATCAAGAAATAGTTTTCGATATAATTAAAGCCGGTCAAAAACAAAATGTAATAAGAAAAGATATAAACACTCATCAATTGGCTTTTATTATAATCGGTGCTCTGCGTTTGGCGGTTACACGGTGGAGATTGTCCGGTTTTGCATTCAACCTTGAAAAGGAAGGTAAAAAACTTTGGGAATCGATATTAAAAATAATTAAATAATTTTTTTGCACGGAAAAGTTAGTGAATATTCACAAACTTATTAAATGGAGTAACGATGGAAAAACTAATTAACTCAATATTAAAGAAACCGGCAATTGTGCTTGTTACAATTCTTCTAATATCAATTGCTTTTTTTATTGTGATGAAAAAAAATTCCAGAATGGAAACGGATCTGGATAAATACATGCCGCAAGAGCATCCCGCTTTTGTTTACAGTAATAAAGCGGAAAAATGGTTTAATATTAAAGACGGAATCATAATCGCAATTGAAAACAAGGATGGAATTTATAATCCGCGTACCCTCAAGAAAATTAAAGATTTAACAAAAAAACTTCAAAAGATGAAGGAAATAGAAAAAAATGATGTTACTTCACTCTACACGGCGGATAATATCATCGGAACGGACGGCGGTTTGGACGTTAAAGCATTTTACAAGCGGGTACCGGAAACAAAGGAAAAACTGGAAGCACTAAGAAATAAAGTGCGTTCGAACGAAATGATTTTCGGAAGAATTGTGTCGGATGATGAAACCGTTGCCGTAATTATAGCCAGAATTAACGATAATGTGTTTTCACAAGATTTTTATAAGAGAATAATTAACCTTTCCAAAGAATTTGAGGGACCGGAAAAAATTCATGTGGCAGGCCGCCCGATAGTGGAGGGAACCATGGCGTTACTGGGTCCGGCAGATATGAAAAGAATGGTACCTATTGTGATTCTTGTAATTATTATAGTGCTTTACCTTGTGATGAGAAATGTTAAAAGTACATTGTTCACATTATTGGTTGTTTTGTTCAGCACAATTTGGGCATTCGGATTAATGGCAGCTTTGGGCATACCAATTTATGCGGTATCTACGATGATTCCCGTTATGCTTATAGCAATTGGTGTTGCCGACGGGATTCATTTGTACAGCCACCTTTTCCATTTTATGCAAGAAAATCCCAATGCCGACAAAAGAACAGCGGTGAAAAACATGCTTCATGAAATGTGGAAACCGGTAGTTATGACTTCCGTTACAACGGCAGTCGGTTTTATCTCCCTCCTCACTTCGGAAGTTTACCCGATAAAATATTTCGGTTTTTTTACCGCATTCGGTGTTATGGCTGCAATGGTATTTTCGCTTGTTTTAATTCCGGCCGGTATTTTGGCATTCGGATTACCACACTCAAAAAAGAAAATTAACATCGACGAAGAAAAACTTGACGACAGCAAAGACGGTATCGCATATAAATTTGCCGACTGGGTAATCGGTCATAAAAATTCAATTTATGCCGTTACAGTTTTAATCTCCGCAATCTCAATTTACGGAATTACCAAAGTCTGGATTAACTCCAGTTTCCTCGAAAAATTTGAAAAAGACAGTGATATTGTTTTAACCGATAAATTCATTAATCAACACTTCGGCGGCACAAGCACGTTGAATGTTATTCTGGAAGGAAAAAAGGAAGGTGAATTTAAAACACCGGATGTTCTTAAAACAGTTGCAAAAATGCAAGATGAGGTGGTTTCAACACTGCCCGTTGTCGGAAACTCATTTTCACTTTCCGACTACTTAAAAAGAATGAACAAAGTAATGCATGCCGACAGTGTAAAATACGAAGCTATTCCGGACTCGCGAGAATTAATTGCACAATACCTTTTGCTTTACGAAATGTCCGGTGACCCGGAAAATCTCTGGCAAGTGGTAACGGAAGATTATAAAAAAGCCAATATTACTTTCCAATTAAAAAGCGATAATTCAAAAGCCTTAAAAAGTGCAATTGCCGTAATCGAAAAGTACAGACCCGCATTTGCTAAAGCCGGAATCGAATTGAACTACGCCGGTTCGGGATATAAAGCTTTGGTGTTCACCGATTTGATTCTTGAGGGACAAATTAAAAGTTTAATTATGTCTTTATTTATTATTATAATTTTACTTGCTTTGATGTTCAAAAAAATATCAATCGGACTTATAGGAAGTGTCCCTATCATTATAACAGCTTTAATCGGTTTCGGAATTATGGGATTGTTAAACATACCGCTAAGCACAACTACCGCTTTAATCTCAAGTATTGCCATCGGTATCGGCATCGATTATGCAGTCCACTTTATCGAACGGTATAAAATATATGCCGGACAAACCCAAGATAAAGTAAAAACAACTCACTATACAATGAAACATACGGGGCGGGCAATAATTTTTAACGCAGTGATTGTCATCGCCGGATTTTTAGTTCTGCTCTTCTCCGTGTTCCCTCCGAACAGAACGCTCGGCGCAATGGTTTCGCTTAATATGTTTACAAGTTTCCTCGGTACAATAACAATTATGCTTGTAATCTTGTACGGCACCAACATTTATTTTCAGAAAACCAAAACCAAAGGAGAATAAAAATGAAGAAGGCTGTTTTGTTAATTGCAATACTAATGCTTACGGGCATTACGGTTCATGCCCAAGAAAAGTTAACCGGTCTGGAAATTATGAAAAAAGTGTATAACCGTCCGACCGGCAACGACATGGAAGCAAACCTTACGATGATTCTAATCAGTTCAAGCGGAAACGAAAGAGTCCGGGAAATCAAACAATACATAAAAGATTCCGGTGATGTTGAAAAGAAAATAATGTTTTTCATCAAACCGGCGGATGTAAGAAACACATCGTTTATGAATTGGAGTTACGATGACCCCAAGAAAGACGATGACCAATGGATTTACTTGCCGGCGCTCAAAAAAATCAAACGGATTTCAAGCGACAGCAAAGGCGATTATTTTATGGGCTCCGATTTTACTTACGACGATTTGGGTGACCGTAAACCCGAAGAAGATACTCACAAAATTTTGCGCGAAGAGAAACTAAACGGTGAAGATTGTTACGTAATCGAAAGTATTCCGAAAGATGAAGATTATATGTATTCCAAAACGGTAACATGGATTATCAAAGACAAATGGATCGGTTTGAAAAAAGAATTTTATGATGAAGACGGTGAATATCTTAAAATCTTAAACATTAAAGATTATAAAAAAATAAAAGATTATTGGATTATCACGCAAACGGAAATGGATAACGTTCAAAAAAACCATAAAACGGTTATGAAACTTAGCAACATAAAAATCGATACCGGAATACCGGACAGTAAATTCACCGAAAGAATGATGAAACGGGGATTAAAATGAAAGCACTGAAATTATTTCTTTTGACGGTAATATTTTCTTTCGTATTCGTTACCGCATTAACGGCTCAAGATTTATCCCTTACCGGATACGCGAGAAACTATACCGGGCTTTTGCTAAATGGCAATAATGATTTTTCAATTATTCAAAATACATTTAATTTAAATATTGAACAAAGTAAGGATTTTGTAGCTTATAAAGTAAATCCGTATATGTATCAATATGCCGACCGCGAGCTGGAAATTGGACTGCGCGAAGTTTATCTGGATGTTTATTTCAACTCGGTTGATATCCGCATCGGTAAGCAGCAAATAATTTGGGGAAAAGCCGACGGGGTTTTTATAACCGATATTGTTTCACCGAAAGATTTACGTGAATTTCTTCTCCCGGATTTTGATGAAATACGGATGGGAATAAACGCTGTAAAACTCGATTATTATATTAATAACAATACTTTCGAATTGGTATGGATACCAACATTTACTCCTACCCGATACCCCGGCGGAAATTCTATTTGGCAGATACAACCGGAGTTTCCCATTGAACCGGTTTTCGATTATTCAAAGCAAAAAGTGGAGCAATCGTTCAAAAACAGTGAAATCTTCGGTAAATTTTCAATGCTCACTTCACTAATCGATTTGGAAATTATGGGTGCATACGCATGGGATGATGATCCCACAATGCACGTATACAAACAAATTGATCCGGTTACACATACCTTGACCGGTTTGAAAGTAATGCCGGAACACCACAGATTGACAATTGGCGGAGGCAGTTTCAGCACGACTCTTGGTCCTTTCGTATTTAGGGGCGAAGGTGCATATTATTCGGGTAAAGGTTTTAACACAACCGATCCGGCTATAAAAGACGGTGTTGTTGAGAAAGATTATTTGCACTATTTATTAGGAACGGATTTTACCGTTTGGGATATTCATACCAGTCTCCAATTCATTCAAGAAAGAATTTTGGACTACAACAATTTTATTTATAACGACGAAGTGCAAAATATGGGCACCTTTTTAGCAGCAGCAGATTATTTGAATGAAACTTTACATTTAAAGTTTTTTATGTATTACGACTTCGAAAACAATGCTTCTTTAATCCGCCCGACAATCACTTATGATGTTGCCGACGGATTTACAGCTTTGCTGGGAGCAAATATTTTTACCGGTAACGAAGGTATGTTCGGAAGATTTAACGAAAACGATATGATTTACACTAAAATCAAATACAGTTTTTAACTCTTCACTTCTCAACATTCGTAAGAACATGCAAAAACCCAACTTCATTTAGATGTTGGGTTTTTGTTTGACTATTTGTTTTTTCTCAGAAACGGTTCGAGTAAATCAATCGGTACCGGAAAAATTGTGGTTGAATTTTTCTCGGATGCAACTTCGGTTAAAGTTTGTAAAAATCTAAGTTGCAAAGCAATAGGTTCATCGGCAATAACTTTTGCCGCCTCGCTTAATTTCTGACTTGCTTGAAATTCACCTTCGGCGTGAATTATTTTAGCTCTCCGTTCCCTTTCCGCTTCCGCTTGTTTTGCCATTGCCCTTTGCATTTCGACCGGTAAATCAACATGCTTAATTTCAACATTCGATACTTTAATTCCCCACGGTTCGGTTTGGTGATCGATTATTTTTTGCAACTGTGCATTCAATTTTTCCCTTTCCGCAAGTATTTCATCGAGCATGGATTGACCGAGCACACTACGCAAAGTTGTTTGTGATAGTTGAGAAGTAGCTTCAAGATAACGCTCGACTTCCACGACCGCTTTATCGGCATAAACCACCCGGAAGTACACAACGGCATTTACTTTCAGTGAAACATTATCTTTGGTTATAACATCTTGAGTGGGAACATCCAAAACAACCGTTCGCAAACTAACACGTACCATGCGGTCAACAATAGGAATTAAAAAAATCAATCCCGGACCTTTTGCTCCAATCAATCTTCCCAAACGGAAAACCACACCCCGCTCATATTCCCGGAGAATTCTGATTGCGTTTGCGAGAATCAAAACAACAAACAGCACTATTACACCGAAGTATGTCGGTAGAGCGCCCATATTTCCTCCGTTATTTATTTTTAGTTTTCACTTTCAATACAAAGTGGGAAACCCCGGCAACAATTATCTTCTCGCCTTTTTCAATAATTTCACCCGAACTTTCCGCTTGCCAAATTTCACCGTGTACTTTTACCTGTCCTTCCGGATCGAGCCGGGAGATTGTAACCCCTTCTTCTCCGATCAATCCCTCCGCACCGGTTGCAGGCTTGCGCTTTTGAGCTCTTATTCCCAATCCGATTGCAAATAAAAAAAACAGAAGCGTTAAACCGGTAATCAGTATAATTACTTCCCACGAAATTGATGCGGCTTCCAATGCAGATTCAACATCTATCAACATTATCGATCCCAAAATAAGTGAAATGGTGCCGCCGATGCTAAGCAATCCGTGGCTTACAATTTTAACTTCGAGAATGAAAAGAATAATTCCGAAAATAATCAATGCCAAACCTGCGTAATTAACCGGCAAAGTATTTAACGAATAGAATGCGAGAATCAAACTTATAACACCAATCACTCCCGGGAAAATTGATCCCGGGTTGTACAATTCGAACAGCAACCCGTAAATTCCCAACATAAAGAGTATGTAAGCAATATTCGGATCGCTTATAACGTTTAATATTTTTTGTTTGATTGTCATATCGAAAAATTCAGTGAGTGCATTTTCAGTTTGCAACTCTATTTTTCCTTGTGGCAATTCAATTTCCTTGCCGTCTATCGATTTTAGAAGGTTACGTAAATCGGGGGCAATTAAATCGATGATATTATTTTTCAACGCTTCGGTTTCCGTAATGGATAAGCTGTGCCTTACCGCTTCTTCCGCCCATTTCACGTTTCTGTTTCTCTTCTCACTGATTGTCCGTATGAAAGCGGCAGCATCGTTGGTTGCTTTTTCCATCATAACGGAATCTTGCTGACCTTGCAGCGTTACGGGATGGGCAGCGCCAATATTTGTGCCCGGCGCCATTGCGGCTATGTGTCCGGCAAGAGTAATAAATACTCCCGCCGATGCAGCTTGCGAACCGGAAGGATAAACATAAACCACAACAGGCACGGGAGAAAGCAAAATGTTTTTAACAATTTCCCTGGTCGATTTTAACAAACCGCCCGGAGTGTTAAGCTCAATTATCAAACATGCTGCTTCAATATCTTTCGCACGGTTGATTCCGCTTTCGATATAATCGGACGATGCGGGATTAATAGTTCCGTCCACTCCAATAACCAAAACCTTTTTCTCTTGCGCGAATAATAATGAATCGAAAAGAAGAAGGCATGCAAAGATAAATAAAAGTCCTCGCATGATATTTCCGGTATGTTTACTTATAATAAAATTATATAATATTCACTTATTATAATTTTTAATTATATATTATTAAATTATCCTCTGCGCTATTCATACTAGCATTTAATAATATAATAACCTACTCAATCTTAACATTTGTAAACCAAACCCTGAAGTTTCCGTCTTTCCCCGGACGGTTAAGGGAAAGATATAACGGTCCGATCCTTCTGTAATCCTCCCATCTTGTTAATCGGGTAGGAGTCGGAGAATTGTTACGTCTGTAAATCCACTGTAAAATTTTATATGAATCGTCAATATACAATTCATATTTATCGTTTGGAGTGTATCCTACGTTACCTCCGTAACTTACCGTTACCAATCGTGCTTTTCCATCGCCAATAGGTAAATTATATTCGCCTTTTTCCAATGTTGCCGTAACATTTTTATCCATAACCAAATGAACCGGGAACAAAAGCCAATATTGATCATTTATAAATTTACTGTCAATATCTTTCAATTCATCACTTGGATTTCTTGAGAGATCTTTGCGAAAATATGTGAACGGTTTTGACTTGTCATAAGAAAGGAATTTCACCAAACCGGTTTTCGGTTCCCAGTACCAACTTCTGTGAACTTCCTTATCCCCTTTACGCACATTGAATGTGAATTCAATTGCATTTATTTTGTTAAATGACGACGCACCGTACACGTTGGCTATTTTTTCCTTGATACTCAACTCTTTTTGAGCAGGTTTTTGTGTACCGGAATTTTGTTTGGCACAACCGGAAATTACCAACAAGGAT
>JALSTB010000109.1 GCA_026983955.1 Melioribacteraceae bacterium | reverse complement strand
GTCCGCCGTGGGTGTGACCGCACAAGTACAAATCGTAACCGGCTTTTTGTGCGGCATCAATTAAAAATTGGCGTGGTTGATGGGTGAGAAAAATTTTTAAATCGTATTTTGTGGAATCGTTTGTCAGGCCGGCAAGCACTTCAGGTTTTATTTTCTCAACATAAGTATTGGTTGCAAATGTGATACCAATTATTGCCGTATCCACATTGATTTTAATCCGTCCGTTATCAATCATTGAAATATTATGTTTTGCCAAAGCCGCTTCCACTTCACGGAGACTTCTTTCCGTGTCGAAACGGTAAGCCCAATTGTCATGGTCGCCCACGCAACTGTAAATACCGTACGGGGATTTTACCTTCCCGAGGAATTCCGCACTTGTTTCAATGTAATCGGGTGTGTTGGTTATCATATCGCCGGCAACCAATACCAAGTCGGGATTGGTTTTGTTTACCAGATTGATGAATTTACCTAACCGCTTCTCATCAGTGTACCGGTCTGCTTGAATATCGGAGATGAATGTTATTTTGAATCCGTCCAAAGCAGCGGGAAGGTTCTCTTTGGTGAAAGTTATTTTACGCACCTCAACGGTTTTGTAATCGTAAATAACACGCAAGGGAACATAGACGGTAAAAACAACAAGCAAAAACAAAAAAATACCGGCTTCAATTTTATTTATTTTTTGTAAAGTCCCGGTAAAAATCTTTATTATTGAGTTTATTAATTTTATAATTAAAAATATCAATGTAGTTTGTATTACTATCAACATTCCAATCCAGAAAGGGTACATAATCAAATAATCGAACACCGTGTTTTGTGGCGGGTAGAATTCTCGCGAACCGGAAAGAACAGTGTAAATAATCAATAAAATCATCGAAACGGGAAATGCATTCAGAATGAGCAGCAAAACGTTTTTCCATAGTTTTAGTTTCCTTTCACCGGTAACCGGAAAAAGCGTTTTTATTGATTTAACGGTTTTTTTAAGAAAGTAATATTCGGCAAAACCTACAAGCAGCAGAACAATAAAAACTTTTACGGCAAACGAAACGGACATCAAAATTCCCTGTGAAATTTAAAAGCTACATATTTAGACAAAGCAAGGTAAGAAAAGTTCACTTCATTTTAAAAATTTACAGATTACCTCCGCTTATTTATACGGACGGAGTATTGAAAGCATTCGTTCGTAGTGGGTTCCTTTCCAATAGATTTTGTTACAGTTTTCGCATATGGAAAATTCGGAATGGTGTTTTTTTACTTTGGGTGGGATTCTATCGATAATTTTATCTTTGGAAACGGGTTGCAGTTCGGTATTACAAACTAAGCAGCGGCTGAACGGTTTTATTGACTTTTTCAAATCGAAACGGATGATAACCTCTTCAAGTTGCTTTTCGGCTTTTATATTCCGGATGAAGTAGCCGTGTGTAATTTCCTTCCGTTTCAACAGACCGGTATCGCGCGTAAGAATAGTTCTTTTTTGATTAATTGAAATTTCAACTATTTTTTCATCATCGTAATTGTTTTTGTAAAAGGTATCGAAACCTGCCAGTCTCATTAATTTGGCAAGTTTTCCAAGATGTACGTCCAAAACAAATTTGGGTGTTCGAAGAGGTTGGGCGCGCAAATGTTGCAATCCGCTTATATCCATCGATTCGAAAACAGGGTAAACACTTATACGGTCGTTTTCCTTGACTATGTAATTGAAATCAACCGAAACACCGTTGACCAGTATCAAGTCAATTTCCGTGTGTGGAACACCGAGGGATTCGATTACATCTTTCACCGAAGCTTTATTAAAATATTTGTGTGCGAATGTTTTCTTTCTTTTTCCCTTTGGCAGGAAATCGTTGAGCTCTTCGTAAAACCTGAGGTAAATTTCCTTTTCCACTTCTTTCACTTTCGTTTATCGTAAGGCCATTGGTTTGACACAATAAATCCGCGCGAGGTTTCATACATAATCCCTCTGCGGGAAATTCCCAATTGTGCAACCAAAACAGGATAAGAATTATTCTCAAAATATTTTTGTAATATCTCAACCAATTCTGCTGAGGTAACGGTTTTTTCGGAAGCTGGATTGTAAGCCCGTGAGACCCAGTTTTTCCTTTCGATAATCAACCATTTTGAGTTAAGTTTTTTGAAAAATTCATTTATTTCGTTAAACCGGATCCACCAACCTTTTAAGTGGTTTTCATTTGCATAAACCGGATGGGTATAATTCTTACCGTAAAAATATTTATAATTATAAAATATATAACCTTTAAGCAAAATTATTTTTTCGAGGCGCCCATTAATCCCAAGGGCTCTCAAAGCGTTTGCAGCAATCTGGTTTGAACTCAATAACATTTGTTCCTTTTGCAATTTTTCAAGTTTGTCGTTGAGGTTGTCAATACCGTTCGGACCAATAAAATTGCTCCAAACGTTAACGTTCCGGTATGCGAGGTAAAATTTCCCGGCTACTTCCAAATGAATAAAATTATTTCTGTTCAAATTATGAAGTAAAAAATCAAATTCGCCGATAGTACGCCCGCCGGAATTTATTTGCAGATTGGAAGAAACCAGTTTGTATGAACCGTTCCCGTACGCAAGCCAAAACTTTACAAGGTTTTCGAAATATTTCCCGATTAATTTTGAATTTCCGGCACTTATGTAATCTTTTAATTTAAGCGGATTGTCATCGAGCGATTGAAGAAAGTTGTTTATGTTTTTATTTCCGGCGGTTAAAACGGAACCGTCGTCGAAGCGGAAATTTTCTGAGGGTATGTTTGCTAAAAGAACCGGTGAGAAAATCACCCAAGCCAGATCTCTGACAATTTGATTCCGGTATTTAAAAAGTCCCGGGGGCATTTACCAGATTTATTTTTTCTTTTTCGATTTAAAATCTTCCAGGAATTTTTTTGTGTAATCGGAAAGAACAAGTCTGCCGCTGTTCTCCGCCCGCTGTTCGAGCAATGCGTCCCAGTGTTCCGTATTTTCCCAGAATATTTTCTTTAACGATTCGAGAGCATCTTGGCTTCTGGAGGCAAGGGATTCTGCCAAAGCTGATACGGCTTCGTCCAATTCCTCATCGGTTTCGTAAACATCATGATAAAACCCGCTTTCTTTTGCCCAAACGGCATCACGCCATTTGCAATCGAGCGCCATTGTTTCGAATTTTTCTATTCCGATTTTCCGTTCGATAGGCGGACCGACGACGAAGGGGCCCAACCCAAGCGCCAATTCACTTAATCTTAAAGATGCGTTGCGAGTTGCCAGAGCATAATCCGTGGCTGCAACAAGTCCAACCCCGCCGCCAACAACTTTGTTATGGATTCTTCCGATGATTATTTTTTTGCATTTTCTCATTGAGTTTATCAAACGGGCAAAACCCATAAAAAATTCTTTGCCTTGTTCGTAGTTTTCAATTTTAAGAAGTTCATCGAATGAAGCGCCGGCACAAAAGGCTTTATTGCCACCGCTGCGCAGAACAATCACATTTATCGATGGGTCGGAAGAAAACTTCTCAAATGCTTCTTTCATTTCCCTTAACATATAAGACGGAAGAGAATTGCTCTTCGGATGAAAAAAATCAATTGTTGCAATTTTATTTTCTTTGGTTATTGTTACTTTTCCTTGTTTTTCCATCATTTGTTCCGGTTTAATCTTTCCAAAATATTTATCACCCCGGAAATTTCATTTATTAAGAAATCCGGTTTTTCCGCTTCAAGTTGTTCGGGTGTTCTGTAACCGAATGTTACTCCGCAAGTCAAGGCTCCGGCGTTTTTTCCGCATCCGATGTCCAATTCAGAATCGCCAACCATAATTGTGCTTGCCGGCTCCACCACGAGGTTATTGCAAATAAAAAGGTACGGCTCGGCTGAAGGTTTAATTGCCATATCCGGCCGTCTTCCCAAAATCAAATCGAAATATTTCCCATAGTTAAAATGATTGATTATCCTTTCTGCTTGGTCCTGCCCTTTTGTTGTAAGAAGGGCGATTTTGATATTTTTGTTTTTGAGTTGTCTTAACGTTTCTTCAACACCTTTGTAAGGTTTGGAATAATTTATAAAATCAAAGTATAAATTTTTATAAATATAAATAAATTCTTCAATGTCGTCAACTTCAATATCCAGTTCCGAAAACATGTCTTTGAAATGGTGACCGAGCAAAGCATAAAATTTTTGTTCCGGAATATTTACCGTTCTGCCCAACTTTTTGAATGTTTTAATTACTGCATAATAAATATTTGTGTGTGAACTGATAAGTGTTCCGTCCAAATCGAATACAACCGCTTGAATTTTAGCGTAAGGCAAAATTTTCCCTCGGAATTTGTAAGCTGTTTTGCAAAGATAAATAAATTTTACTCTTTTTGATTTTTTCTCAACGAGTAAATGATTATTTTAACTTATGAATTTTTAAAATTCTTTCACCAAAAAGAGGTTAAAAGATGATTGAAAAAATCAGAGAATATCTCGGCAGCGACGCCGACGATCTGCTTACCTACAAAGCAAAGTTTCCAAAAGAACAATTGGTACTTCCGGGACCGGATTTTGTTGACCGGGTATTTGCTCAAACTGACAGGAACATAAACGTTCTGAAAAATTTACAGTGGATATTCAATACGGGCCGCCTTGCCGGAACCGGTTATCTTTCCATTTTGCCGGTCGATCAAGGAATTGAGCATACTGCGGGAGCGTCGTTTGCACCCAATCCTGCTTACTTCGATCCGGAAAACATCGTTAAACTTGCAATTGAAGGCGGATGCAACGCGGTTGCCTCTACGTTGGGAGTTTTGGGAATGACCGCAAGGAAATATGCCCATAAAATCCCGTTCCTTGTAAAACTTAACCACAATGAACTTTTGACTTACCCGAACAAATACGATCAAATAATGTTTGCCGGAGTTGAACAGGCTTTCGATATGGGCGCTGCGGCGGTTGGAGCTACAATTTATTTCGGTTCGAAAGAAAGCAACAGACAAATTGTTGAAGTAAGTGAAGCTTTTCAATATGCACATGAATTGGGAATGGCAACCGTTTTGTGGTGTTATTTGAGAAATTCCGATTTCAAAGCCGACAAAGATTATCATGTGGCTGCCGATTTGACAGGCCAAGCAAATCATCTCGGTGTAACTATTGAAGCCGATATCGTTAAACAAAAACTGCCGCAAAACAACGGTGGTTTCAAAGCATTGAAGTTCGGAAAAACACATCCTAAAATGTATGAAGATTTGGTTACGGATCACCCGATTGATTTAACCAGATATCAAGTAATTAACGATTACATGGGTAGAGCCGGATTAATTAACAGCGGCGGACCTTCGGGTGAAAACGATTTTGCCGATGCTACCAGAACAGCGGTAATCAACAAACGCGCCGGAGGTATGGGATTAATTTCCGGACGCAAAGCATTTCAACGACCGATGGAAGAAGGTGTGAAATTGCTTAATACAATTCAAGACGTTTATTTATGCGATGACGTTACTATCGCATAATTTTTGTTATCGTAGTTTTGGCTGCCTCTAGTATTCCGGAGGCAGCTTTCTTAAATAAACTTAAACGGAATTCCGGTGACCAACGCTGCGCTCCTTTTCCCCGTTGAGCTTGTTTTTATAAATTCCAAAATTGCCGGAACAGTATAACCCTCGAAGTCGATTGACCAATTTAAAGAAGCCGTGTTACCGTTAATTGTATACTCTCCCTGCTCTTGTGTGCCATCGTCGAACTTTAATGTTAAAGTGTTTTCCGATGTACTCCAAGTACCTTTATCCACTTCGGTACCGGTGGAATCGACTGTTGTTGCTTCGAAAGAACCGTCTGCCCGGAATTTCATTGTTATTTGCACACCCGCTTCTTGTGCAGTAAGCATTGTATCGAGCAAAGGTACGGTAATTTCGGTCAATTCCCACGTACCGATTAGCGCTTTGTCTATTTTAAGAGCGGGCTCGGTTGGTGTTTCGTCTTTTTTACATGCGGAAAATGCCAATAAAATTAAAAACAAAATTGATGCGGTTTTAAGTTGGAGATTTTTTTTGTTCATGGTTTTCTCCGAAATTAATTTGAAAATTCCCGGTTCCGGATTTATCGTTAATCTATAATAATTTTCTCAATTATAATTGTCAAGTTTACACGGAATTTATTAGCGAAAAAAATGTTTTTCAAAGGATATAAAAACCTTTATAACCTTGATTTCGAATAATTAAATAAGTAATTTTAATCGGAAATTTTTATCTGAATATGACAGTAATTTTTTCAAAAAAATGTGAAATAGGTCTTCAATCCGTTCTTTTTCTTTCCACACTTGGGGAAAATGAAACGGTAAACGCGCAAGCAGTATCCCGCAGAGTCAAGCAACCCAAAGAATTTGTTTCTAAAGTGTTGCAAATATTAACCAAAAGCGGTATTGTCGGTTCGCACAAAGGAAAAAACGGTGGATTTTTTTTGGCGAAACCTTCAAAGGAAATCCGGCTAATAGAAATTGTGCTCGCAATAGACGGCAATTCGATTTTTAACAATTGTGTGCTCGGCTTTCCCGGCTGTTCCGATGACCATCCGTGTCCGGTTCACAATACTTGGGGAAAATTAAGAGATGAAGCTTACAAAATGTTAAGTTCACAAACACTTGCCGAGTTGAAAGATGCAACAATCGAAAAGATTACCTCACTTTAATCTCTTCCCTTTGTATCTAAATGGAGTAAAATTAACTGCGGGGTTAATATCCGTTGATATTCTCTTTGGAGAGCGGTATTTTAATAGGAGAACTTAAGTTGACCATTTAATAATTAGGTTATTTAAAAACCGTTGAAACGGTTT
>JALSTB010000108.1 GCA_026983955.1 Melioribacteraceae bacterium | reverse complement strand
GAAATTAATCTTGTTTTGCAATGGCAAAGAAAATAAAAAAGAACACTGCACCACCGGTCCAAAAGTACAGATTTTGGATACAGATTTTTTTTGCTTTGCTCACAATTTGGATTGGAGTACAGTTCCACTATTTTGTCAGATGGCTTGAGTCCGGTGGTGCTGCGGATTTTGTAAACCGTCCGCCGGGAGCCGAAGCGTTTCTGCCTATTAGCTCGTTGATGAGTTTGTATTATTTTTTACAAACCGGTGAAATCCATCACGTTCATCCAGCGGGTTTATTCATTTTTGTGGCTATCATTTCAATTTCACTCATTTTCGGGAAATCTTTCTGCAGTTGGGTTTGTCCCATTGGTTTCTTATCGGAATTAATCGGTGATTCCGGAGAAAAAATTTACAAAAAAATTTTCAAGAAAAAGTTTGTTATGCCGGAGTTACTCGATTATCCGTTACGAAGTTTGAAATATTTGCTGCTCGGTTTCTTTGCATATTCGATTTTTGTCATGTCTGCATCCGAATTGAATAAATTTCTGAACAGCCCTTACAACATTGTAGCGGACATAAAACTGTATTATTTCTTTGCGGAAATTTCGGGGTTCTCACTTACCGTAATTGCTGTTTTATTTATTTTATCAATAATAATCAGAAATTTCTGGTGCCGGTATTTGTGTCCGTACGGAGCATTGCTCGGCATTCTTTCGATTTTCAGTCCGGTAAAAATAAAAAGAAAAGAATCTACATGTATCGATTGCGGATTGTGTTATACTGCATGTCCGTCCAACATAAAAGTGGATAAAGTGAAAACCGTAATATCGGATGAATGTACAACATGCTTGAATTGTGTAGATGCTTGTCCCGTTGCCGATACACTGGTAGTTGAAACGGCATTCCCGAAAAAAAAGAAATTGGATAAAAAGTACATCGGATACGGAATTTTGGCAATTTATTTTTTAGTAACGTCAATCGGTTATATAAGCGGCAACTGGCATAACGATGTGCCTGAAAAAACCTACTTGGAATTATACCGGAGTTTGAACTCAATTGATCATACAACGGATTGAGTTTAGCAATTCACTCCACGATGGAGCCGGATTCTTCTCGGCATATCAAATGAAATTCGATGGAACCAAATTTCCCTTGAATTGTAGCATAGACCACCGGAAAAACCTGGTATATCATAGAAAAAGCAATTTTGTTATCTATTTAATCGTGAAAAAGGGATAAAAATTTATTATATTTATCTCAGTTTGAGAAAAGTGTAATTATACAAATAAAAAAATGGAAGACGTATTAATGACTCAAGTTGGGCAATTGCTACTCAAGGGGATTAAACTTGAGTAGAGGAAAGTCCGAACACCACAGAACAGGGTGCCGGGTAACGCCCGGGGGTTGGTGGTGCAAGCCACCGGCTACGGAAAGTGCCACAGAAAACATACCGCCCCGTGTTTTCGGGGTAAGGGTGAAAAGGCAGGGTAAGAGCCTACCGCTCCGGTAGTAATACCGGAGGTCCCGTTTCGGGAGTCCCGGTTTTACCGGGATCACGGCAAACCCCACCCGGTGCAAGGTCAAGCAGAAGAGGTTCCGGGTAACCGGAAGAAAGTTGTTCGCTTTCAATCTCTTCGGGTAGACCGCTAAATTCCGACAGTAATGTCGGAATAAGATAAATAATTGCCGTCCCGTAGGGGATTACAGAATTCGGCTTACAGACTTGAGTCATTAACCGGTCTTCCGCCTTGGAAGATAATGATACAAAAACGTTGGACTCTTCAGGAACCTGCGGACCAAAAAGCCGTTTTGGCTTTGGCCGATAGTCTCAATATTTCTAACGTCTTGGCGGATTTGCTCATCAAACGCGGCGTAACAAACTTTTTTGAAGCTAAGAAATATTTCCGCCCTTCACTCGATTCACTTCACGATCCCTTTTTAATGAACGACATGGAAAAAGCTTCCACGCGGGTAATTAAAGCGGTAACAAATAACGAAAAAATTTGCGTTTACGGCGATTACGATGTGGACGGTACTTGCTCCGCCGCTTTGATGTACATGTTCCTAAAAGAACTTGATGCACAAGTGGAAATTTATATTCCCAACCGGATAGAAGAAGGGTACGGTATTTCAAAAACAAGTGTGAAAAAATTAAAAGAGAAAAACACCGATTTGATTATTTCGGTCGATTGTGGAATTACCGCTGTGGAGGAAGTGAAGCTCGCTAACGAACTCGGTATGGAGACGATTATTTGCGATCACCACCAACCGAAAGATGAGCTCCCGCCGGCTTACGCAATATTGGATCCGCTGAAACCGGGTGATGACTATCCATTTAAATATTTATCCGGAGCAGGAATCGCCTTTAAACTTGCCCGGGCAATTGCCGATAGAATAGGCCGGAAAGACATGGTGCTCGATTATCTCGATTTGGTAGCACTTGCCGGAGCCGCCGATATTGTTCCGCTTGTTGATGAAAACAGGGTATTGGTTAAAGCCGGAATAGAAAAAATCAATACAAATCCACGCCCGGGAATTCTTGCATTAATTAAAAGTGCACGAATGGAACCGGGAAATTTATCCGCCGGTCAAATTGTCTTTACAATAGCTCCCAGAATCAATGCGGTTGGCAGACTTGGAGATGCAAACCGGGCGGTTGAATTATTTATTACCAATGATTATAACCGCGCGGTTGAACTTGCAAAAGTTCTCGAAGGTGAAAATTTTGAGCGCAGAAAAATTGATGAAGTAACTTTTGCTCATGCCGTTCAGCTTGCCAGCGAAGAATTGGAAGATAATCTCGGAATTGTTCTGCACGACGATAACTGGCATCCGGGCGTAATAGGTATTGTTGCTTCCCGTTTGGTGGAAAAATATTACAGACCTTCCATCATGTTAACTACAATCGACGGGGTGGCAAAAGGCTCGGCCAGAAGCATTGCGGGTTTTAATATTTACGAAGCTTTGCAAGAATGTCAAGATTTGTTGATTCAGTTCGGGGGTCATAAAGCGGCTGCAGGTCTTGAACTTAAAAAAGAAAACATCGAACCGTTTAAACAAAAATTCAACGAAATACTGAAACGTTCGCTTACGAAAGAAAAAATTCAACCGGAAGTTATAATCGATGCAAAAATTTCACTCAACGAAATTACGCCCAAATTCGTTAGAATTCTCGATCAATTTGCACCGTTCGGACCCGGCAACATGAGACCCGTGTTTCTTGCCGAGAATGTTATAATTAAAAGTCCACCCAGAATTGTAGGCGTCAATCACCTGATAACAACTTTCAGTCAAAACGGTACCGACCGTGTCTACGATGCAATCGGGTTTAACCTTGCCGGTTATGCTAAAGATATGAAAAACGGCAGCAATATTGCTGATATTGTTTTTACCGTTGAGAAAATTGTCCGTAACGAAAGAACTTTTCCTCAACTTCGTTTGAAAGATTTACGAATAAAACATTAAATTTAATAAAATGAATTTAGGAGTTTAAGTATGTCGGGTCATTCAAAATGGTCAACCATAAAAAGAAAGAAAGCCGCTCAAGATGCCAAACGCGGAAAAATTTTCACCAAACTAATTAAAGAAATCACAATTGCCACACGCCAAGGCGGACCAGATCCTTCCGCAAATCCACGCCTTCGCCTTGCAATCGATAATGCAAAATCGGCCAATATGCCAATGGATAATATTAAACGCGCAATCAAAAAAGCAAGCGGTGAAAGTGGCAGCGATAACTACATGGAAATTACATACGAGGGTTACGGACCCGGCGGAATTGCTATTTTGATTGAAAGCGTAACCGACAATAAAAACCGTACGGTTGCCGAAGTACGGCATTTGCTTAACAAACACGGCGGAAGCCTCGGCGAATCGGGCTCGGTTGCTTGGATGTTCGACAGAAAAGGTGTAATCACAATTTCCAAACAAGATAAAACCGAAGACGAAGTTTTGGAAATTGTACTTGACGCCGGCGCGGAAGATTTACAGACGGAAGATGAATTTTTCGAGGTTACAACTGCAGTGGAAGATTTTGAAACCGTGAGAAAAGCGGTGCAAGAAGCAAATTTGGAAATTGAAAACGCCTCTCTGCAATGGATTGCCAAAAATTCCGTTTCCGTTAGCGGGGAAACCGCAGAAAA
>JALSTB010000107.1 GCA_026983955.1 Melioribacteraceae bacterium | reverse complement strand
TGGCAAAACATAATATTTCAATGATTGATAACGGACGGATTAAAATCAATGTGGATACGGCAATAATTGGTATCACATTTGCAACCAATACTTATGTTGAGAAAATAAAACCTGAAATGCTTGCCGGCTTGACAAACGATTCCACAAAATACGATTTAAAAATTTTTCTCACCCATCAACCACGCCAATTTTTAATTGATGCCGCACAAAAAGCCGGTTACGATTTGTACTTGTGCGGTCACACCCACGGCGGACAAATGACTTTTCTATTCCCGTTTTTTAATATCTCGCCAACGCAGGTTGAAACCCCTTACATGCGCGGCAATTTCAAATTCGGGAAAATGCTGATGATTGTAACGCGCGGACTCGGTATGTCGCTTGCACCCGTAAGGTATAATTCCACACCCGAAATTACGGTTATAGTTTTATCCAATCGTTAATCGAAATTTTAAAATGCCAATTGACTTTCTCTACTCATTTATATTAAATTTATTGAAAAATTATCCACACAAAAAAACGGGAGTCAATATGAGAAGAGTGTTTACTATTCTAATTTTAATAATGTTTTCCGGTTTATCATACGCCCAACTTTCATGGTGTGGCGAGTCTTACATAATTGTTGATTTGAATAACTCCGGAAATACATGGTACAATGGGAGTGCAACAGCTCAAGCAAGTGATTTTGACGGACAGGTTTTCAATAATGTAACCAGTCTAAAATTAGGAGGGGAATTGCAATCGTACGACCACAGTGGCGATGTAGCAACTCTTGCCTGGGCTATTAAAAACACAACAGATCCAAGTACCGGAACAGTTTACGATTCTGGGGAATTGAATCTACCTTTTTTAGAAATAACCGGTAATAATGATAAATGGCAAGAGATGAATGATTTGGTCGAAGTGATAGATCCGAATAAATTAAATGCTGGCGAAACATATTACTTGCATGTTTGGTTTTATGTTGATGACAATGATAATGGTGATAAAGTATATGATAGTAATAACAGTCAAAATTATGTCGCTACAATTAATATCGATTCCGGTTTACCTGTTGAATTAATTGCCTTTAAAGCATTAACTTCTAAAAGTATAATTAAATTAAAATGGCAGACCGCAACGGAAGTGAACAATTACGGCTTCGAGGTACAACGAGCGGACGAAAACCGGAACAATTGGGAAAAAATCGGTTTTGTTGCGGGCAACGGTAACAGCAACTCACCAAAACAATATACGTTTGTTGATAATACCGTTACGTCCGGTAAATATTTTTACAGATTAAAACAAATCGATATTGACGGATCTTTTAAGTATTCCAATGTTATTGAAGTAAATTTGAACATGCCGGATAAATTCGAACTTAAGCAAAATTACCCTAATCCTTTTAATCCTGCAACAATCATTAAATATACAATACCAAAATCACAACAAGTACAATTAACCGTATATGATGTATTGGGTAAAGAAGTTGCAACACTTGTTAACGAAAGACAACAGGCAGGTTTATACAAAGTGCTTTTTAATGCGGAATCCATTAACGGCGGATTGCCGAGCGGGATTTACATCTACAAACTTCAAGCAGGTAGTTATGTTCAAACCCGCAAAATGTTATTAATGAAGTAAACTTTCAAGCCCGGTGAAAATGCCGGGCTTTTTTATTTAGCCGCGAATACGCTAATATGAAAAGCAGCACCGGATGCTGAATCAAGTTCAGCATGACAAGTTTTTTCGTCCGGTCGTTGCTTTTGCTCCATCACTCCGTTTTGTACCGTTATCCCTGACTTGTTCCGGGATCCGGAAAGGAACAGTTTACAGCTCTTGTCATTCACCAAAAAGCGGGAATCCGTTTCTTTTTTACTTCTTGTGTTGCCCCCATTTTGGCCTATTGTCGACGGGTAATTTCCTCACCAAATAAGTATGGCGCGGTCTGAGCCCCACGAATGGCGGTAATAAATATTTTAATATTTTTAATTGTTTGAATGTTTTTCAACTCCAAACGAAAAATACCGTATTCTATTACCTGGATATTCAATCCATAAATTCCGGGTACAGAATAAAATTATTGAGCTAATTTCTAGTTTCTAAAAATTAATCCAATCACTTTCTCTGGTAAACAATTTTCCCGCCGATAATTGTGTACAGAACTTTAGTATCCTTAATCTCATTTTCCGGAACAGTTAAAATATTTTTGGAAAGCACAACTATATCGGCAAGTTTACCGGGTGTTAAACTACCTTTTATATTTTCTTCAAACGTAGCGTATGCTCCGTTGATGGTATAAGATTTAAGCGCTTCTTCCCGAGTCATCTTCTGTTCCGGATAGAATGCCCATCCTTCTTTTGTTTTTCTGGTTACGCTTGCGTAAAAATTGGGAACCGGATCAACATCTTCAACCGGCGCATCGGTACCGTTACAAATTACCGTCCCATAATCGAGTAACGATCTCCAAGCATACGATTCTTTTTGCGCCCTCCAATTTCCCAATCTTTTCTTAACAAAAACCGCATCCGAAGTACAATGGATACCTTGCATGGCGGCAATAACTCCCAATTTGGCAAATCGCGGTTGATCCTTGGGTGAAACATGTTGTGCATGCTCGATACGCCATCTCAAATCTTTTTTATCCGGATGTTTATTAAATTCATCTTCGTAAATATTTAATGTTACGCGGTTGGCTTTATCGCCAATGGCATGGGTACAAAGTTGGAATCCGTTCTCCATTGCTATACGTGCGGCTTTTCTTATATCGCTTAACGGTGTTACATTCAATCCAGTTGTAGACGGCACATCAGTATAAGGACTTAACATCCAAGCGCCCCGAGAACCGAGCGCACCGTCCATATATTTTTTTATTGCCCTTACTGTCAAACGGTTATTCGCATATCCCAAAATCTTATAATCTTTTATATGCTTTTCCAATTCCGAATTACTTTCACCTATCATAACGCTTAGCCGTACATTTATTTTACCTTCGTCAATTAATTTTTTCATCAAATCGATTTCATCGAAAGTTGAACCGGCATCTTCAAGCGATGTAATTCCCTTTTCTATACATTCACGGTTAGCCAATTCATATGCTTTTATTTTCTCCTCGATAATTTTTTCTGCCGGGCGGTTCCTCAAATATTTTTCATGAGCCCTCAAAATCAAATCCATCGCATCTTCTTTAAAAACACCGGTAACTTTTCCGAGACTGTCGCGCACAATTTCACCTCCGCGCGGGTTTGGAGTTTGTTCCGTAATCCCCGCCAAACTCATGGCTTTCGCATTGGCAAAAAGAGCGTGACCGCTTGCATGTTTAAGAAGAACGGGATTGTAAGGCGTAGCTTGACTTAAAACATCGTGATACGGATAACCGTTAACATT
The DNA here is from genome assembly GCA_026983955.1 of Melioribacteraceae bacterium. Classification (GTDB taxonomy): domain Bacteria; phylum Bacteroidota; class Ignavibacteria; order Ignavibacteriales; family Melioribacteraceae; genus BMS3ABIN04. The sequence goes on along the minus strand of JALSTB010000107.1, from coordinate 7,690 downwards.
CGGTTCCGGAACAGGATCCCATTTCTCTTGATGCCATCCCCGCCCGATAATCCATTCGCCAGGTTTTGCATTTTCCGCTGCACTCGCAACCATATAAATTACCTCATCCCAATTTTCAGCTTTACTCAAATCCAAATTTATTTTCGCCATGCCTATCCCGAGAAAATGGGCGTGACTGTCAAAAAAACCGGGCATTACAAATTTGCCTTTTAAATCAATCACTTTTGTGGAATCGTCTATAAAATTTTCCACCTCTTTATTCGCACCCACAAATAATATTTTATCTCCTTTTACCGCAACGGCTTCATAGAAAACCCCGAATGTATCTACAGTTGCAACGGTTCCGTTTTTTAATACTAAATCCGCTTTTTCTTCAAGACCGTTGCTACCGCACGAAATTAAAGTTATCGTAATTCCAAGAGTTAATAAAATAATCACAATACGGTTTTTCATTGTTTTCCCTGTTCAGTTTTACCAATTCTAAAATTAATTACCGCTAATTTAAGAATATATCGGTATTATTTTCTATTTTTCATATCAAAATAATTTTGCATATCAACAGCTTCGAAAATATGATTAAAAATCTCGATCTATTCTTTTACCCTTCTTCCGTCTGCGTTGTAGGAGCTTCCACAAAACCGAAAAGTATAGGTTACGAGATTTTGAATTCCATTAAAGTTTACGGTTATACAGGCAAAGTATTTCCCGTTAATCCATCGGCGAAAGAAGTGCTGGGTTATAAATGTTACCAAAGCATCCCGGAAATTGAAGAAAAAATAGAATTGGCAATCATCGTTGTTCCGAAAAGGTTTGTCCGGGATTCGGTTAATCAATTGCTGGCAAAAAATGTTAAAGCAATTATTCTGGTTACTGCAGGTTTTAAGGAAACCGGAGCAGAAGGAAAAAAAGAAGAAGAAGAAATAACCGCAACGATAACAACCAACGGAGCAAATTTGGTTGGACCCAATTGTATGGGAATTATCAACACATTGCCAACAATTAAACTGAATGCAACATTTGTAGCCGAGCAACCGCAAACCGGTGAGAACGGATTTTTATCCCAAAGCGGTGCGCTTGGCGCAGCGGTTCTTAATTCTTTAAGGTTGACAAATATTAAGTTTGCCCATTTCATTAGTGTTGGAAACAAAGCGGATGTTAACGAAAACGATGTGCTTGAATTTTGGCAGAATGATTCTAATATCAAAACAATTTCAATGTACTTGGAAAGTTTTGATAACGGATTCGATTTTATCAAACCTTTTATGACAGGCAAGTATAAAAAACCAGTAATGATTTTAAAAGCGGGAAAAACCGAAAGCGGAATGAGAGCCGCATCTTCCCATACGGGCGCACTCAGCAGTGAAGATAAAATAGTAACTGCATTGTTAAACCAGTTCGGATTGATAAGGGTTAACGGACTAAACGAATTGTTTAATACTGTAAAGGGATTTGAGCATTTCAAGATTCCGCGCGGAAAAAAAATAGCAGTTGTTACCAACGCCGGAGGTCCGGCTATTTTAGCCGTTGACAAATTGGAAGAAGAAAATCTGATTTTAACCAGGCTAAGCGAATCCACCAAAAACAAACTGCGAAAAATCGTACTTCCCGAAGCGAGTGTCAATAATCCAATTGACCTTTTACCGGGCGCCACAGCCGTAATGTACAAGGATGTAATTGAAACCGTTTTGCAAGACGACAACGTTGACGCGGTAATTTCCATTTTCGTTGAACCCGTGATGGTTAAAGCTTTTCCTGTAATTGAAACTATTAACGGTATTGAATCCGGTAAACCCGTATTTCAAGTCTGTATGCCTTTACCTGAATTTTGGGAAGAGTATAAAAACAAATCCGAAACCGGAAAACCTATATTTAAATCCCCCGAAGAACCCGCTGAAGTTATTTCCAACATGCTGTTCCGGTCTGTCAAGCAAAAACAATTGGAAAACAACGTTGAAGAATATTCTAAACTTTTAAGTTTACTAAATACAAATTCAAACCAATATCAAAGCGGTTACTTAAATCAAAGCGATGTAATAAACCTGTTAAACCGGTATGAAATTCCCTTTGTCCAAACTTCAATTGTTTCCAACGCAGAAGAAATCGACTTTGGCAGAATAAAATTCCCCGTGGTTCTAAAAGCAACCGGTAAAAACATTATACACAAATCGGAATTAAATGCTGTTGCTCTTGATATTGGAGACAAAGAAACATTGTTGATGAAAATAAATGAAATGGGAAAATCTTTTTCAAAAAAAAATATTCAAGTCGATGGCTTTATAATTCAGCAATTTGTTAAACCGGAATTGGAACTGCTGGTTGGCGGATACCGCGATTCTTCATTCGGACCCGTAATTGTTTTTGGTCATGGGGGGAAATATGTTGAAGTAACCGGAGATACGTCAATAAAATCAGCTATCTCAAGTGATTCCGATTTAGAAGAAATGATTTATGAAACCAAAATAGGTTCAATTTTGAAGGGTGTCCGTAATGAAGCAAGAACCGATATATCTCAATTAAAAAAGATAATTTCCTCCGTAGCACGAATTTTGATTGAGCACAAAAACATAAAAGAAATTGATTTGAATCCGGTTATTCTTACCGCCGGGAAAAAATATGTTGCGGTTGATGCACGGATAAACGTAAAATAAACAAGGCAAAAGAAATATGAAAATAGCATTTGTTGCAAGTGAAGTTTTTCCCTACGCAAAAGCCGGTGGCTTAGCCGATGTTGCGGGTGCGTTACCAAAAGAACTGGCTAAGCTCGGTCACGATGTTAAAGTGTTTATGCCAAAATATTATCAAGTGAATGAGTACGAGTACGATTTGCATTACGACCGCTACATCGGTGAAATGCCGGTGCGCATTGGCGGACACATACAAAATACACATGTTTTTCACGGTTATATGCCGGATTCGGATGTGGATATTTACTTTATTCACAATCCGCACTATTTCCACAGACCGCAAATTTACACAAACGACTGGGACGAAGACGAGAGGTTTATTTTATTCCAAAAAGGTGTGATAGAGGCTTTGCAAAGAATGCACTGGGCACCCGATATTATTCATTGTAACGACTGGCAAACCGCTCTCATTCCTTTATTTATTAAAGATAATTACAGTTGGGACAAACTATTCGAAAATACCGCAACCCTTCTAACAATTCACAATATAGGTTACCAAGGAAGATTTTCACCGGAAACTTTAGGGCGGGCAGAAATAAACGGAAGGTACTTTTATCCGGGCGGTCCCGTAGAAATGGATGGTGGAGTGAATTTTCTTAAAGCCGGAATTTTCTTTGCCGACATGCTCAACACGGTAAGTCCGACTTATGCAAAAGAACTTCTCACACCGGAATTCGGTGCAGGGCTGGAAAATTATTTACGCCAAAGGCAGAACGATTTCGTCGGAATATTAAACGGTGTCGATTATTCCATTTGGAATCCGGAAACCGACAAACATATTCCGTACCACTATTCGATAAAGAACACTTCCAACAAGATTAAAAACAAAGAATTTCTATTAAAACAATTTAATATTAAATTTAATCCAGATATCCCGCTAATCGGTATTGTTTCGCGACTTGTGGCACAAAAAGGATTCGATATTATTGCCGATGCAATCAACGATTTGATGTCACTCAAAGCCCAATGGATAATTCTGGGAAGCGGAGAACAGAGATATGAAGATCTTTTCAATACAATGGCAAAATACTTTCCGGATAAAGTCGGTGTTTACATCGGGTATAACAACGAATTGGCGCATCTGATTGAAGCAGGTGCAGATATTTTTCTTATGCCATCCCACTATGAACCGTGCGGATTAAATCAAATTTACTCTCTCAAATACGGAACGGTTCCGGTAGTACGTAAAACCGGCGGATTAGCCGATACGGTTCAAGACTGGAACGAATATAATGCATACGGATTAGACATTGGAAACGGATTTTCTTTTTACGAATATTCCGGTAGCGCATTGCTGCATTCCGTCTTACGCGCCATAAATGATTTTCACAACAAACCGGTTTGGAAAAAAATTCAATATAACGGAATGATAAAAGACTATTCGTGGCATCACTCGGCTCAAGAATATAACGCTCTTTACCAGAGAACTTACCGGAAATGATAAAGTTCTATCAATTAATATTTGCCCGCGGTTGACACGTAGATAAAAAATACTTACATTTTGATTGAAATTCATACGTCAAATCAAGGGCGGTTACAATGAAAGTAATCTTGCCCATAAAAATTTTGACGGTCTTTATATTCTTAATTTCCGAACCGTACACTGAGCCCATCAATGCCCAAACGGATTCACTTTATTACTTGGATTCAATAAAAGTAAATGCTCCGGCATTTATTGGTGGAGAACTCACCGGCAGATTGCTTTTAATCCGGAACGATACGCTTCAATTATCCTATTACGGTAAAAGATTCGCAATTCCGTTCGACAAGATAAGAACCTTGGAAGTTTGGGGTTTCAAAAAAAGCAATACATGGCAAGGCGCTCTTTACGGAGGTCTTGCCGGCGGTTTAACTTTGGGAATAATTTCGGCAGCTCAAAATTCCGGCAATGAAAAAGGCTGGTTTACATTCTCTCCATCCACCGCTTTTGCAATCGGTTTTGTATCCGGCGGACTCATCGGTTCGCTCACGGGAATGTTAATCGGCAGCCAAACCGAATCGATAAATTTCCGCAAAGTGAAAATTAACAATATCAGGTATTTGCACAAGCCACGACCTGGTTTCTATTACCTGCAAACGGATTCCTTACTTTCCGGTAAACACAAGCTCCGCTTCTTTCCACGAAACAAAAAAGAGGAATTAAAAAATTTTCACTTAGATTTAACCTTTGGCGGGGTTTCCTCCGGGGCATCTAAAGATTTTGAAACCGCAATGAACACCCAAAACTGGAACGATACGAAACCCGTTTACGGTCTTTTTACCGCCGGTCCAACTAACTACGAATATTTTCCAAAATCGGAAAAAGGTCTAAGTGCCGGAATTGCTTGGACATTAAAAGGCACATACGACTTAAACAAAAAATATCAAGCGGGAATTATTTTCGGGAATGCACCAACCGGAAACACTTCGGGTTATAAGAAAGATATAAAGTATGAAGTAAAAATGGAATATTCCTCTTTTCTTATCAGCCCGCTGTTCGGTGTAAAAATTACAGATGCCGTTACGTTTGCTGTGGGTCCGGCTATTTATTTTAATAAAGTGAAAGTCTCTGCAACGTCATCCGGTACAAAATCAAAATTTGGAGCACTGTTTCAATTCAATGTAATTTATCCGGAAACTACAACTTTTTATGCAAAGCTCGATGCACAATTCAGGCTTATTCCCAAATCGGAATTCGGACCGTTCGATATTCCCGCACGAGAAATTTCAAGATTTGAAAAATTCGAAGCGGATTTCTCACATTTTTTTCTGGGAATCGGATTAGGAATCTCATTCTGAGCAAACGCCACGCGGATATCAACCGCTTACACTTTATATTTATTGTACAGTTCCTTTCTTACGGGACATTTGCAAATAAGTTCATCCCCGAAGTAAATAAAATAGGGGCAATAAACCGTTTCGCGTAAGATGAAATGAATTTCACAATTTATACAGTCGGTAACTTTACACAAAGGTGGCGTTCCGGGATTAAGACATGCGAAATTTCTCGTACATTCTTTTGCTTCTTCCAGCAATTTGTTTGCTACTTCATACATTATTCAATTTTAAATTTCGGATTTTTATTTAAAATAGTAATAATATTTTTTAAACTCAATTTTTCATATGGTACTTAAACTCCCACCAACTATGTGACAAAGAGCAACTTGAAAAATTTTTTACTTGACAACCAAAGCCGGTTTTTGTATTTTTGCTTTAAAAAACAAAGTACTTTATGAAAAGGAGGTAACAATGGACGACAAGCAAGCATTGGAAGAACTTGCGTACATTAAAGAAATAATGCATGACAGCCGGAAAGCTTTCGTTGAAAACGGCATCGGCTATATTGTGTGGGGAATTCTAATTGTTCTCGGGCTTCTCTCCTCTTATCTTTTTATTGTTTATGATGTGAAAAACACTTACGGATTAAATTGGATTATTCTGATTGGCATAGGATGGTTGTTTTCCATAATCGGAGCAAAAAAAGAAAGGGAGAAGAGAAAAGCAGCAACGTTTGCCGAAAAAATTTTAGGTGGCGTTTGGTTCTCAGCCGGCGTTGCAATGACGATTGTCGGTTTTGTCGGTTCTACATCCGGGGCAATACACGGAGTTTTTGTTAGCCCTGCAATTTCAGTCATTCTCGGAATCGCTTTTTTTGTAAGCGGAATCGTTTACGGCGAGAAATGGATAACCTTGCTATCCACCGGTTGGTGGGCGGGAGCTATTCTTATGTTTTATTGGCCCGGCATGCAAGTTTTTTGGATTATGTCGTTAATGATGATATTTTTACAAATCGTGCCGGGCATTATTCTTTATAAACAAGCAAAATCGGAGCTCGCAAATTAATGAAGGATTTCGATTATCACCAGCTGAACGATATTATTCATTCGAGAATAAGACTTGCCATTATGTCTGTTCTCGTTGCCGTGGATGAAGCCGAGTTTAATTTTCTCAAAGAGAAAGTGAAAACCACCGACGGTAATTTGAGCGTTCACCTGCGTAAATTGGAAGACGCCGGTTATGTTTCGGTTAAAAAATCATTCGCCGGCAGAAAACCCGTTTCTACTTACAAGCTTACATCCAAAGGCAGAAAGGCTTTTGAAGCTTACGTGGAAAATTTGGAAAAATTAATCAAAGGAAAATAAAATTTTTTATAAACTAACTTTGTTTTTTAAAGTACTTTATATAAATAAAAAAAAGGAGTGTCTAAAATGAAAAAACAAATTAACTTGATCGCCGTAATATTCGTTCTTTTATCTTTACCTGCGCTTGCACAATCCGTTGACAGTTCTTGGCACAACAAAACATTACCGGATTCGACGCAAAAACTACAAACCGCAAGTTTGACCGTTGTTATAACAGACCTGAATAACGATAAAGGTGAAGTACGCATTGCTTTATGTAATTCCAAAGAAAATTACGAAAGCGGTAATCCTTTCATGAAAGCCGCTGCTAAAATCCGTAACAATACTGCAACTTTTACTTTCGAAAAAGTTCCTTTCGGAACCTATGCCGTTAAATTTTATCATGATGAAAATATGAACGGGAAACTAGACCGCAATCTTTTCGGAATGCCCAAGGAAGATTACGGTTTTTCCAATAATGCAACGGGCAATTTCGGTCCGGCAAGTTTTGAAGATGCAAAATTCGAGATTAATAAAACATCACTTACAATAACCGTTTCAGCCCAATAAAATAAAGGTGACACATGTTAAACCTAAGAAAAACCGTTTTGTTATTTATTTTTTTTACAAGTATTTCAATCGCGCAAACCCAACTGAATATTTCGGGAAAAGTAGTTGATGAAAATAATCAACCATTGCCTTACGTGAATGTATATTTGGCAGGAACACAAAACGGTACAACAACAAACAAAAACGGTGAGTTTTCTTTTAAAATTGCAAAAGGAAAAGCCGGCACTCTTGTAGCAAGTATCGTCGGATATAAAAAATTCGAAAAGGAAATAAAATCAACAGCAAAAAATAATATTTATTTAAATATAAAGCTTTTTCCCTCGTCCATCAAACTTT
>JALSTB010000106.1 GCA_026983955.1 Melioribacteraceae bacterium | reverse complement strand
AAAATCCGGTTTAATATATAAAAATGTCCGTTTAGTTTTCCGGAATTTTTTGATAATGAAAGTAAAACGGTTATGTGTACAACAAGCTATAATAACTTGTAATGCTGCACCAAGTTCAACATGACAAATAAAAGATGCTGAAACAAGTTCAGCATGACGGGTTGCGGTTGTATGTTCGCTTTGTCATCACTCTTCGTACCGTCATCCCGAACTTGATTCGGGATCTAAAAGGGACGGGTTATCGCACTTTAGCATTCCCGCGAAAGGGGGGATCTGAAAAGTTCAATCAGATGCAGAAATAAATTCAACATTACAAGTAAAAGATGCTGAAACAAGTTCAGCATGACGGGTTGCGGTTGTATGTTCGCCATGTCATCCCGAACTTGATTCGGGATCTAAAAGGGACGGATTAACGCACTTTAGCATTCCCGGGAAAGTGGGAATTGAAAAGTGAAATTAGATGCTGAAATAAATTCAACATGACAAGTAAGAGATGCTGGAACAAGTTCAGCATGACAGACTATTTGCCTTGCCATCCTTCTTCGTACCGTCATCCCGAACTTGATTCGGGATCTAAAAGGGACGGATTTTCGCACTTTGGTATTCCCGCGAAAGTGGGATCTGAAAAGTGCAATCAGATGGAGAAATAAATTAGGCAAGACAGATGAGAGATGCTGAAACAAGTTCAGCATGACAGACTATTTGCCTTGTCTTCTCTCTTCGTACCGTCATCCCGGACTTGATTCGGGATCTAAAAGGGACGGGTTATCGCACCTTAGCATTCCCGCGAAAGGGGAATCTCGACCATAAAAATAAAATACTGCCAATGCCGTTCAATTGAGAAGCACATCTACCCAACTCACAACAAGATTACAAAAGAAAAATTGTCCAGAATCGTGACTGGGAAACCTTGGTTGGAGCCCGACAAGAACCGTTACTCTATTGAAGTGGCACAAACCCCATAGTTTGAGTAAACCGGAGCGCTACGCAATTACTGTGGTGTGATAGTTTCCCTTCACTTATTTAAAATTTCCTCAAACCGTTTTGCAAATAACCCGATAATTTTATAACTTACCTATAAAAAATACCGTAATAATCATGAAAATTAAAAGAAAACTCTATACAGAACTGAAAAAACATCTATCGAAAAAAGAAATTTCGATTATTGTCGGTCCCCGGCAAGTCGGCAAAACCACTATAATGACCGGGCTTTATAATGAATTGAAAAAAAACGGCGAAAAAGCAGTATTTCTGAATCTGGATTTTGAACCGGATAAAGTTTTTTTTGAAAGCCAACAAGCACTGCTCAACAAAATAAAATTGGAAATTGGAGACAGTGGATACGTTTTTATTGACGAAATACAAAGGAAAGAAAACGCCGGATTATTTCTCAAAGGTATTTACGATCTGAATTTACCGTATAAATTCATTGTTTCCGGCTCGGGTAGTTTGGAGCTTAAAGAAAAAATCCGGGAAGCGCTAACCGGAAGAAAGAGGATATTTGAGTTGTATCCGGTTAATTTTTGGGAGTTTGTTCAGTACAAAACCGGATATAAGTATGAGACCAAACTACCGGACTTTTTCGAGGTGGAAAAAGAAAGAGTGGATTTACTGCTGAATGAATATTTAAGTTTCGGTGGATACCCGCGGGTGGTTTTGGAAGAGAATTTGGATGAAAAACTGAAAGTAATAAACGAGATTTTCGGAAGTTATATTGACAAAGATATTATCGGTTTGCTCAATATCGACCGCCCGGATGCTTTTAACTTGCTGATTAAAATTTTAGCATCGCAAACCGGAAAGTTAATTAATTATTCAACTTTGGCTTCGCATATTGGTATTTCCACAATCACTTTGAAAAAATATTTATTCTTTGCTGAAAAAACATTTGTTATTCAATCGCTTATGCCGTTCCATAGAAATTCAATTAAAGAATTAACGAAATCCAGAACGGTTTATTTTTACGATTTGGGATTAAGAAACTTTGCAACTAATACTTTTAATTATATTACCAACTTAAATGATAAAGGCTTTCTTTTTCAAAATTTAATCAAACAGTTTCTGGAGGAACAAATAAAATGGAAACCTTATAAATTAAATTTTTGGCGGACAAGCGACAAAGCGGAAGTGGATTTCGTTTTAAGCGGATCGACAAGTATTATACCCGTTGAAGTTAAATACATGCAAAATAAAACTCTTACCGTTAAAAGATCGTTGAGAAGTTTTATAAACCGTTACTCACCGGAAAAGGCGTTTGTGATAAATTTGAATACCGGTGGAGAAATTAAAATTGATAATACCATTGTTCGATTCATACCATACTATAAATTGTATTCGGAAAGCATAATCCGTTAGATGCTTTGTTCGAGCCGGAGCATGACAGACTGTTCGCCTTGTCAACCCTCTTCGTACCGTCATCCCGGACTTGATTCGGGATCTAAAAGGGACGGATTTTCGCACTTTGGCATTCCCGGGAAAGGGTGGATCTGAAAAGTTAAATCAGATGCAGAAATAAATTCAGCATGACAAGTAAGAGATGCTGCACCAAGTTCAGCATGACAGACTATTTGCCTTGCCTTCTCTCTTCGTACCGTCATCCCGAACTTTCTTTGGTGTCGAGGTCCACACCTCGACACGCTTTTGAAATTCTTCGTCAATAATTTTACAATCCGTTTTGAAACAGATTGAATTTTGATTAACTTTTCCTGCTAAAAAAGAAAACATTCAGGAATAACATGAGAGAAAAAGTTGTATTAAAAACGGAATTTCCCGGTTTAAAACTTTTCAAGCGCGGGAAAGTGCGCGATATTTACGATTTGGGCGAATATTATTTGCTCGTCTCAACAGACAGATTATCTGCATTCGACGTAATAATGAACCAAGGAATCCCGCTTAAAGGAAAAATTTTAACCAAAATTTCCGCTTTTTGGTTCGACTTCTTCAAAAACGAAATTGAAAATCATCTGGTTAGCACAGATGTAAAAGAATTTCCCGCGGAAACGGAAGAATACGCAGATGTGCTGGAAGGCAGAACAATGCTGGTTAAAAAAGCCGAACTCATTCCGCTCGAGTGTATTGTGCGAGGTTACATTTCCGGCTCGGGTTGGAAAGATTATCAACGCACCGGAGCAATAAGCGGCATTAAATTGCCTGCGGGTTTGGTTGAATCGGAACGGTTGCCCGAACCTATTTTTACACCCTCTACAAAAGCCGAAATTGGCGAACACGATGAAACAATCGATCACAACAAAGCAATTGATTTGGTAGGGAAGGAAACCTTTGAATTCTTACGTGATACAAGTTTGAACATCTACAAAAAAGCAGCCGGATATGCCGAAGAGCGCGGGATAATTCTTGCCGATACCAAAATGGAATTCGGCTTTTACAACGGGAAAATTATTTTAATCGATGAGCTTTTAACCCCCGATTCCTCACGGTTCTGGCCGGCTGAAAATTATGAAAAAGGTAAACCGCAAGCCAGTTTCGATAAGCAATATGTGCGGGATTATCTGTTATCGATTAACTTTAACAAAAAACCGCCGGCGCCCGATTTGCCCGGAAACGTTATTGAAAATACAACTAAAAAATATTTGGAAGCACTTACAAAATTAACCGGTGAAAGTTTGTAAATGACACCTGTAAAAATTGAAATTGCCGACGGAAAATTTCTCAAAATAAATTGGGACGACGGAAGCGAGGACAAACTTGCATTGGATTTTTTGCGGAAAAACTGCCCGTGTGCTATTTGTACTTCGCAACCGGCAGGCTCGGATGAAATGGTTGTGCGAATCTTCGGCGAAAGCCAAACGCAAGTCGCTTCAATCCAAGTGGTCGGTCAATATGCAATTAATATAGTTTGGAAAGACGGACACAATACGGGAATATATGAATTCGATTATTTGAAAGAACTTGCCGCAAATACGGCGGAAGAATAATTTGCTTGAATTATGACAGTTTTATTTTAAATGATTAAAAACTATAAAATTGATTTTTTAAATGGTTCTACCCAATCAACTTACAACTTTGCGGTTAATCCTCTCGCCGGTTTTCTTTTTTTTGTTCCTTTCCGAAAATCCGGTTCATAAGCAAATAGCACTGGTTGTTTACTTTATTGCGGCAATAACGGACTGGTACGACGGATGGCTTGCACGTAAATTTAATTATATTACCAACTGGGGAAAATTTATGGATCCGCTTGCCGATAAAGCACTTACGTCGGCGGCTTTCCTTGCTTTTGTTTTCCTCGATGTGCTTCAACTTTGGATGGTCTTGGTCATTATCGTAAGGGATTTTTTGATTACCGGTTTGCGTATTTATGCCGATTTGCAAAACAAACCGTTCGTAACGAACAAATTGGCAAAGGTTAAAACTTTTGCTCAAATGATCTTCATATTTTATTTGCTTATTTTCTTCACCCTGAAAACCGTCGGGCCTGTACAATCCCGTTACGGTGAAATTCTGGATTTACTTACAAATCTGAAATTCATAAATTATTCCATGTTGATAATTACGTTATTTACGTTTTACACCGGAGTTGTATATTTGGTGAAAAACAAAAATTTATTCAAAGGTATGTTCGCTTGAAACTGAATTTTGTGGAAAAACTCGCCGGATCCGTTCTGTTCACCGGATATTTCCCCGTTGCACCCGGAACCGTATCGAGCATTGTTGCTTTTGCCGTTTATCTTGTGCCCGGATTTGAAAACCCCGCTTTTATGATTTTAATAATTTCAGTTTTAACCGTTTGGGGAATAAAGCTGGGCGATAAATTCGAAAAACAATACGGAAAAGACCCTGCGCAGTGCACAATTGACGAATTCGTGGGAACTTGGATAAGTCTGTTGTTCGTTCCGAAAGTTTATTGGATTTTGGCCGTCGATTTCGTATTATGGCGCTTAACGGATATCATCAAACCGTTTCCGGCAAGAACATTTGAAAAATTAAAAGGCGGAAAGGGAATTATGTTCGATGATATTGTTTCCGGTGCGTATAGTTTGATAATTATTCATATATTTATATCATTCTTATAAAAATTCTTTACAAAAAACGATAAAAGATGAAAGCACAAATTATTACAATCGGTGATGAAATTTTAATCGGTAAAACGTTGAACACAAACGCTTCGTTCATCGGAGATAAGCTTACCGGAATTGATTTTGAAATATCGAAAATTTCCGTGGTGGGTGACGACGAGAAATCGATATTGCGTGAGTTTGAAGATGCATTTGCAAATAACGATGTTGTTGTTGTTACCGGCGGTTTGGGTCCAACGCACGACGACATAACAAAAAAATGCGTCACCACTTTCTTCAAAACGGAACTTGAAATGAACCACGATATTCTTGCCGAGGTATTGGAATTCACAAAGAAAAGGGGAGTGAAGGAAACCGAAAAAGTCCGCGGACAAGCGATGGTTCCCAAAATTGCCGAACCTATAAAAAATACCAAAGGAACCGCTCCGGGAATGTGGATAGAGAAAGACGGTAAGGTCTTTATTGTGATGCCCGGCGTTCCTTACGAAATGAGCGAAATGTTTGAAAAATATGTGATTCCTAAATTGAAAGAAAAATTCAAATCATCGCTTGTGACAAAAAAAACAACTCACTTGCTAACAACAGGAATCCCCGAAGTTGTTCTGTACGAAAAACTCGGTCCGCTTGAAGATTTGCTTGGCGACGGTAAACTGGCTTTCCTTCCGAGCCAGTACGGAGTGAAAATGCGTCTGACGGTTCAAGGCGAAAACGAAGAAGATGCCCATAATAAACTGCTGGAAATAGAGCAAAGAATCAGGGCAAAAGTCGGAAGGTATATCTACGGTAAAGATGATGATACACTCGAAGGTGTTGTGGGCAGATTATTAAAAGACAGAGGTTTGACTCTTGCGGTGGCCGAATCGTGTACCGGCGGATTAATTAGTCACAGAATTACAAACATAAGCGGCAGCAGTTCCTATTTCGAAAGGGCGCTTATCACTTACAGCAACGGTGCAAAAGTTGAATTGCTGAATATTGATGAAGATTTGATTGAACAATACGGTGCCGTAAGTATGGAAGTGGCACGCTTAATGGCGGACGGCGTGCGGAAAGTCAGCGGTACGGATATAGGTCTTGCAGCAACGGGTATTATGGGTCCGACCGGAGCCACACCTACTAAACCCGTGGGCTTGGTTCATATAGGAATTTGTGACGATAAAGTTTGTACTTCCAAAGAATTCAGATTCGGTGACGACAGAATTTTAAACAAAGAACGGACTTCGCAAGCGGCTTTGGAAATGTTGAGAAGGAATTTGCTCGGAATTCCTTATGACGAATAGATTGTTTATCGCTCTCGATTTACCGGAATCTATTTTGAATGAAATTACCGGTATCCGGAAATCGATTTACAACGACGAAAGTATCCGGTGGGAATCTAAAGAGAAACTTCATATTACCTTGAAATTCCTCGGTGATGTTAATGACGGGTTGATTCCGGCATTTTCTCAAACTCTACGGGCACTATGTGCGGAATCGGACAAAATCGTATTGAAATATAAGTCGTTCGGATATTTCTACCGCAACCGTACTCCCAAAATTTTATGGCTCGGTTTTGATTATGATGATAACTTAATTAATTTAAATAATAAAATAAATGAATCTTTTGAACAATTCGGCTTTGAAAGGGAAAAGAGGAAATTCAAACCTCACTTAACGTTACTTAGAATAAAAGGAAAGGAAGACAGAAAAAAAATGGACTCGTTTTTGGATTATGAATTGCCTGACCGGAGTTTTGTTTGCCCTTCGGTTACATTGTTCAAAAGTGATTTAACGCCTGCGGGTTCCGTTTACACTGCAATTGAAAAATTTAAATTGAAATCATAGAGGAGGAAAAAATGTCTAAAGAAAAAGATGCAAGATTGAAAATGCTTGAAGATACAATTTACAGTATCGAGAAAACATTTGGCAAAGGCGCTATAATGAAATTGGGCGACGGAGTGATTAACAAAGTTGAAGCCATTTCAACCGGTTCGGTCTCACTCGATTACGCTTTGGGTATCGGCGGTTTGCCGCGTGGAAGAATTGTTGAAATTTACGGTCCGGAATCTTCCGGTAAAACCACAATCTGTTTGCATTCCATAGCCGAAGCACAGAAGCAAGGCGGAATTGCCGCATTCATCGATGCCGAACACGCTTTGGATATAAATTATGCCAAAAGGCTTGGTGTGGATGTACAAAATCTTCTGCTATCCCAACCCGATTACGGTGAACAAGCGCTTGAAATTGTAGATACACTTGTAAGAAGCAATGCACTCGATATTATAGTAATCGACTCGGTTGCGGCTTTGGTACCCCGCTCCGAAATTGAAGGCGATATGGGCGATCCGCAAATGGGTGTGCAAGCAAGATTAATGTCGCAAGCACTGCGTAAAATTACCGGCGCCGTAAGCCGTTCGAAAACCTGTGTTATTTTCACAAATCAACTCCGCAGTAAAATCGGTGTTATGTTCGGTAGTCCCGAAACAACCACCGGCGGTAACGCTCTTAAATTTTATGCTTCGGTAAGATTGGATATCAGAAGAATTGCAGCGATTAAAGACGGGCAAGAAATTATCGGTAACCGTACGAAAGTGAAAGTCGTAAAAAGCAAAGTTGCTCCACCGTTCAAGCAAGTGGAATTCGATATTCTTTATAATCACGGTATCAGTAAAGAAGGCGATTTAATAGATTTGGCTGTTGACAGAGGTATTGTTAAAAAAAGCGGTGCTTGGTTCACTTACGGGGAAGACAGGTTCCAAGGACGCGAACAATTCCGCCGTGCATTGTCCGAAGACCAGACTCTGATGCAAAAATTGGAAAAAGAAGTAAAAATAAAACTCGGTTTGTTGGAAGAAGAAAATAAAAGCAACGGAGCCAAAGAAAAAGCTGCCGCAACAAAATGATAATTACCCGGCTCGTTAAAAAGGGTAAAAATGTTATTGTTGAAGTTGACGGTAACGATGAATTTTTGGTCAGGGAAGAAGTTGTATATAAAGCCGGATTAAGAAAACATGATGAAATTACGGAAGAACAACTAAACGGATTCATTGCTCAAAGTTCTTTGATAAAAATTAAGGAAAAGGCATTCGATTTACTTTCACGGCGGGCTCACTCCGCCCGTGAACTCAAAAACAAATTGCTTAAAAAAGGTTTCGAGGCTTACCAAATCAATCCGGTTATTGAAGAGCTGAGCCGGAAAGGCTATTTGAACGATGAGGAATTTGCAAAACTCTTGGCGGAAGAAAAAATAGTGAAGAGAAAGAAAGGACTGAATTTGGTAAGGAAAGTATTGTACGAAAAAGGAATAGACAGGCATATAATCGACAAAACGCTTGCCGCATATTCCGGAAGTGAAATTTTATTTGAGAATGCCGTTGCTATTGCTGAAAAGAAAATAAAAAGTTTAAAACACAAAAATTATAATAACATAAAATTAAAAAGCAAAATACAATCGTTTTTAAGTTCCCGCGGATATCCCGGGGAACTGATTGCAAAGGTGATACAAGAACTTTTTAATTCCACCGGACAAATAGAAAGTGAAGAATAATGAAAAACGGAACTTTGGATTATTATAATATAGAAGAACTTCTTACCGAAGAGGAAAAACTTGTTAGGGATTCGATACGCGATTTCGTATCGGGTGAAGTATTGCCGGTAATTGAAAAACATTACCGCGAAGGAACTTTCCCGGAATATCTGATTCCCAAATTGGCTGAGCTTGGTGTGTTGGGAATTACTTTGCCCGAAAAATACGGATGTTCCGGAATGAATAATGTTGTTTACGGTCTGGTTATGCAAGAATTGGAACGGGGCGACAGCGGATTGAGAAGTTTTGTTTCCGTACAAAACAGTTTGGTTATGTACCCGGTTTACACTTTCGGCAGTGAAGAACAAAGGCAAAAATGGTTGCACCCGTTATCTTCGGGTGAAAAAATCGGTTGTTTCGGATTAACCGAACCCGACTATGGATCCAATCCTGCCGGCATGGTGACAAAAGCCGAAAAAGTTGACGGCGGATATGTTCTGAACGGCGCAAAAATGTGGATTACCAACGGCTCAATTGCCGATGTGGCGGTGGTTTGGGCTAAGCTCGACGGTGTGATTCGCGGATTCCTCGTAGAAAAAGATTTCGATGGATTTTCCGCTCCCGAAATGAAAGGGAAACATTCGCTCCGTGCATCTATTACGTCGGAATTGATTTTTCAAGATGTGTTTGTTCCCGAAGAAAATTTGTTGCCCGGCAGTAACGGCTTGAAATCCCCCCTGATGTGTTTGAACCAAGCGCGTTACAGCATTGCTTGGGGTGTCGTCGGCTCGATGTTGGCTGTTTACCACACAGTTTTGGATTACGCCAAAAGCAGGGTGCAGTTCAGTAAACCTATTGCCGGTTACCAATTGATTCAAGATAAACTTGTTTACATGGTTACGGAAATTACAAAAGCTCAACTTTTAAATTTTCAACTTGCAAAATTAAAAGATGCGGGGAAAGTGAAACATACCCAAATTTCACTTGCTAAAAGGAACAATGTGGAAAAAGCTTTGGAAATTGCCAGAATGGGCCGGGAAATTTTAGGCGCAAACGGAATTTTGGATGAATATCCGGTTATGAGGCACGCAAATAATTTGGAATCGGTTAAAACTTACGAAGGCACCCACGAAATGCACACGTTGATTATAGGTGAAGATATAACCGGAATTTCCGCATTCGATTAAATTGTGAATATTAAAACTTAAGATTACGGAGAACCAAATGCACAACGAAAAGATTTTATACGAAGCATTGACATTCGATGATATTCTACTTGTACCGGCAAAATCGTCGGTACTGCCGAGGGAAACGGATTTATCCACAAAGTTGACAAAAAAAATAAAGCTGAACATTCCTTTGGTGTCCGCTGCAATGGATACAGTTACCGAAGCCCGTATGGCAATTGCAATGGCCGCTCAAGGTGGAATAGGAATAATTCACAAAAACATGTCGATAGAAAGGCAAGCGGAAGAAGTGGATAAAGTCAAACGTTCCGAAAGCGGGATGATAGTAAATCCGATTACGTTGACCGAAGACAAAACTGTTCAAGACGCACTCGAATTGATGAAGAAGTATAAGATTTCCGGTATACCGATTGTTGACGATAATAACAAATTAATAGGAATATTAACCAACCGGGATTTGAGGTTCGAACCTAACGTGAACCTTCCCATAAAGGAAGTAATGACCCGTTCGAATTTGAAAACCGCTCCGGTGGGTACAACATTGGAAGAGGCAAAATTGATTCTGCAAAAACACAGAATTGAAAAACTTCCGGTGGTGGACGAAAACGGGGTGTTGCGCGGGCTCATCACTTACAAAGACATTTCCAAAAAAATCAAATTCCCAAATGCAAGTAAAGACGAACTCGGGCGGTTGCGCGTTGGTGCCGCAGTTGGTGTTACTTCCGATACGATGGAGCGGGTTAAAGCCTTAATTGATGCCAACGTCGATGTTATCGTTGTCGATACCGCACACGGACATTCCCAAGGCGTAATTGACACAGTGAGGAAAATTAAAAGCGAATTTCCCGGTACTCAATTAATTGCCGGAAATATAATCTCCAAAGAAGCCGCACTCGATTTGGTTGATGCCGGAGTGGATGCGGTAAAAGTGGGAATTGGCGCCGGCTCGATTTGCACAACCAGAATTGTTGCCGGTGTTGGTGTTCCGCAGATTTCCGCCATCCTCGAAGTTGCCGGCGCGCTGAAAGATACCAACGTTCCTTTAATCGCCGACGGTGGAATTAAACAGACCGGTGATGTTGCCAAAGCCATTGCCGCCGGCGCCGACACGGTTATGATTGGCGGTATGTTCGCCGGTGTGGATGAAACCCCGGGCGAAAAAATTCTTTACGAAGGCAGAAGTTTCAAAGTGTACCGCGGTATGGGGTCAATAGGTGCAATGAAAGAAGGAAGTAAAGACCGTTATTTCCAAGATATGGAAGACGATATTAAAAAACTGGTTCCCGAAGGTGTTGAAGGACGCGTACCGTATAAAGGTCCTTTGGCCGATACTGTTTATCAGTTTATTGGAGGATTACGGGCATCAATGGGTTATTGCGGCGCAAGAGACATTGAAGAATTTAAAAATA
>JALSTB010000105.1 GCA_026983955.1 Melioribacteraceae bacterium | reverse complement strand
ATTTCCGCCCAAACAAATTATAAAATGTATGCAAAAAACGGGGAGTTGGTAAACAACAACACGTTCGAATTCGAAATAAGTATAAAAAGCGAAGGGGAACAATTCGAACTGACGTCCTATCAATGCTCGTTTTTGTTTTCCTTGTCGGATAATAATTTTTCGGGAGTATCATTCGAATACGTTGCAGGAAGCAGTTCGCTGAGCAACGAACCCGCCCACTTTCTAATAAATACGAACGACGACGGAAGCCACACCCTGGCGTTTGCGTCGAATGCGGGAAACGACGTAATTACCACCAATGAAGTAACGGTAGGAAAATTCCGGATAAGCAGAAATGCATCGTTGGCAGGAGTGGCAATCGGACTGCAATGGGATTTTGAAGGCAACATCAACACGATATTAACCGGCGAATTGTTTGCCGATATAACAAATCCCTCCGGTCATGAAAGTGAGTTCGGTGTAAGCGTAAGCAATGGAAACGGGAGCGGTGAAATAGGCAAACTGGCGATAGTAAACGTGGAAGCCTCATCGACAGTGGATACAAACACACGTGTTATGGGGGTTATAGACGGAAAAGGCTATTACGACGGAGGAGCCGACAGTACACGTTGGGCAACGCGCCCGATGCCGCAATATTTGATATTCGATTTGGGGACGAAGCGTATAGTGAAGAAGACGAGATTCTCGTTTTTCAATTTCCAGAAGGGAAGAATATACCAATACACTGTGGCGTTGAGCAACGACAAAGAGAATTGGGAAGAAGTATTGGTGAATGTATCGTCGAAGGAAGAAGAGTGGAGCGAGGAAGAGATAGAGCCACAAGAAGCGAGATATGTAAAATTGATATTCTTGAGCTCAACGAAGAATCCGTACGAGTGGGCGAATTTGTGGGAAGCCGAGATATGGGGAACGGAATTGGACGGAAGTGTGGCAAGCAGCGAAGAGGAGCCGTTGGTAAACGAATACGAATTATACCAGAATTATCCGAATCCGTTTAATCCTAACACGAAGATACGTTACAGATTGAAGGAAGACGAACAAGTGAAACTGGAGATATACAACATTTTGGGACAACGGGTGATGGTAGTGGTAGACGAATACCAGACGGAAGGAATGCACGAAGTGGAGGTAAACGGACGTGAATTGTTCAGCGGAACATACATCTACCGTTTGCAAGTTGGAGATAAATTCACCAAAGCCAAAAGAATGACGCTTCTAAAATAATAGTACTAACTAAACACAGCTGCAGATGCGGACAACTCCGGTTGTCCGTTTTTATTTTAAAAAATTTACGAATCCCTTTTTTAGAAAATTTAGTAATTAATTGTTAAATTACATTGTATTTTCAAAATTAATTATAGGAGACAAGATGTCGTTGATAATGAAATACGGACCGGTTATGGATATTGCCAACCGTTTCGGTATGAAGGACGCCTCAATCAAAGAAGAGGACGGAGTATTAAAAGTTTACGGCGTGGTTCATGACCAGTACATGAAAAACAAAATCTGGGATAAGATAAAAGAAATCGGTGGCGAAATGCCTACCGACATTCAAGCCGATATAAGAGTGGAGACAACTGACTACTATCATATTCATGAAGTGGTTAGCGGTGATACTCTAGGCAAAATAGCAAAACATTATTACGGAGATGCCGGGAAATATCCTAAGATTTTCGATGCTAACAGAGACCAGCTCGATAATCCGGATTTAATTAAAGTCGGTCAAAAACTCAAAATCCCTTTTGATGATTAAGATTAATTTTAATTGAAAAATCCATCCCGGCTCCCACCGGGGTGGATAGTTGATTATGAAACAAACCGATATCGATAATCTGCACGAATTCAACGACTTTCTATTGAATAATCCCGGGGCGGTTGTTTATTTTTCTACTCCGGAATGTAATGTTTGCAAAGTGCTGAAACCTAAATTAAAAGAACTTCTTGCAGGAAAATTTCCGGAATTAAAATTCGCCTATGTCGATTTACATAAAGCGAAAGAACTTGCAGCGCAAAACCAAATATTTGCGGTGCCAACTATCCTTTTCTTTTTCGATGGAAAGGAACTTTTCAGAAAATCGAGAAATGTTAATCTCTCAATTCTAGAAAAAGAATTGGAAAGACCCTATTCTTTGTTTTATGAATAGTTTTCATCTCCAACTGAAAAAATTTATTAATATCTTGCGATATAAAATCCGGGTAAAATGATTTATGACAAAAACAACGGTTGATCCCATATTGAGATTTTCTGTTTCTTTTATTGCTCTGATAATTTTGTTTATTGTACTTAAAGAGTTGCAATTTATTTTTATTCCTCTCGTTATAGCATACTTTTTGTTTTTTGTATTCGAACCCGTTAATAATTTGCTCGCACAAAAGAAAATTCCACAAGGGATTGCAATTGTATTTGACTTAATTATTATAAGTTTAATTATTTGGGGTATGTCAAGATTTATAATCGGTTCGTTTGCAAAATTCGGTGAAGAGTTACCCAAATACGAACAAAAGTTAAACGGTATAATCAGCGGAACCGCATTATCTTTGGGTATAACGGATGAAATGCTAACTAATTTTAATCTTCAAGAAATCCTTTACGGAATTGATTACGGTGGCATAGTAAGCGGATTGTTTTCCTCCACGTTATCAATTTTTTCTTCCGGCTTTTTCATTTTGTTCTTTTTTATTTTTGTAAGCAGCGGACACAAAAAAATAATAGAAACAATAAAGAAACGTTATGTGGAGACTCATGTAAGAGAAACCGTTGAGGAACTGGAGAAAGATGCAATTGTAAACGGCGAAAAAATAAATGCAGGCATTACCGCCAATTCGGCAAAATTAAAGAGTATTAAGATTGAAAAGGAAAAAGAAATAGAAAAAACTTTTAAAGATATAACGGAACAAGTCCAACGCTATATTGCAACCAAGTTTTTAATAAGTTTAACAACATCCGTTTTAGTTGGAATTACCTTATGGTTATTCGGGGTCGATTTTGTTATTGTTTGGGCTGTTCTGACTTTTTTCTTGAATTTCATCCCGAATATAGGCTCGGTTTTGGCGGTTATTTTGCCTGCCGTTATGACTCTTATTCAATATGAATCTTTTACCTATATGCTAATCGTTGCGGGTGTTATTACTGTAATTCAAAATATAATGGGAAATATTCTTGAACCGAAAATTTTCGGTGACCGGCTCGGGTTAAACCCTATGGTGATTTTGTTGTCTTTATTACTATGGGGTTATATCTGGGGAATTGTAGGAATGTTTCTGTCTGTACCGTTAACTGCAGTTTTGAAAATTATTATTTCAAATTCAGGTTCCGAAAACTTACGGTTTATCGGCGAATTGATGAGTAATTAATAATATAAATAATTATAATTTAAATTTGAGGAATGGAAATGAAAAGACATTTTATAATATTTATACTTTTCATATCAACATTTTTTTTATTCAGTTGTTGTTCCACAAAAGAAACCGGGACTCAAAATGAAGTTACAAAAATGTTAAAGAAAACACGTCCGGTACAATTGCCGCCGGGTACTGCGGAAATTTCGGCAACGGTTTTATCGGTAAATTACGAAAACGGCAGAGGGGTTTGCGTAATGAGAATAGATACGGTTCACGGGTACGGACCTGCTACAAAACCTTTGGCGGAAGGCGGACAAATAGAAGCGGAGATAGACCGGGTATTACAAGAAAAAGCGACTGAGTCTATCTCGAAAATGTTTAAAAAGGGAGTACACAAAACCTTGCGTGTACGTTATTCCGGTAGTAAAATGGAAAAAAGCGGTAAGTGGCAAATTATTTCAATTCGCTAAAGGTAAGACATTAAAAACAAGGCGGAAAACTGCGTTTCTGCAACTTTCCGCCATTATATTTTTTATGTTATAAAACTATAATGAATATTGAAAACCGAGAAGAATTCCCCAATTATTTGCGGTTTGTGATTGTGCGCCCTCCACATCCAATTCCCTTGAAACAATGTGATAAACAAATTCACTGAAAAGAGCCGTAGATGTTCCCAAGCTTAAATCGGTGCCCGCACCAATGTTAAAACCGAATGCGGTTTTGAAATCATAATCGGTGTCTTCAATTGCTATATTGTTTTCCTGAAATAAATTTTTTACTTCATCGGTAAATTGGATGGAAACAGCGCCCAAATATGCACCGGCACCAAGGCGAATAAACGGCCTGAAAAAAGAATTGCCGAATTTCATTTTGAAAACCGCCCCTATGACAGTCTGACTGATTTCTATATCGGAAGTTTTTATTTCTTCGCCCGTCAGGTTACCGAATGTTTCGTATGAAAACGGAATAACGGAATAATTAAGTTCGGCTAAAAAACTTAAAGAACCGAAACTCAAACCGGATAAATTATAGCCAAGCTGAACACCAAGAGGTAAGTAGCTTGTGGTTTCGTCCAGGGCAAGGTCTTCTCCCAACAAATCCTTGTCGAATGAAGAAATACCGTAACCGGTGAAAACCCCAACGGACGGTTGGGCAATAGTGATTGAAACAGTTCCCAAAAACAGAAGAACAAAAATTATATATTTTTTCATAAGCCTCTCCTGATTATGTTGGTTTGCTAAAATTTTTTGAATTACTTAATTTGGTATGAAATTTTGGAGAAATAAAATTAATATTTTATAAATGTAAAATCAAATTCCCTCTAAATAACAAAAAAGGTGAAACCATGAAAAAATCTTTAGTAGGTTTAACCGTATTTATTCTTCTTCTGTTATCCGATTTCAATTTCGCGCAAAAACCAGACTGGATAATTGGTGGGAGGTTAGGTATTTCGATTGCTTCCAGTACCGCCGGTTTACAAATAGGTCCGATGGCGGAAATTAAATTCAATAGAAATATGTCCGTCGGCACCGAGTTTAACATCAATACTCAAACGGGTACACCGATTGAATGGGCTAACTATTTCAAATATTATATTGATGTAATTGGCTCAAAGGTTAAACCGTATGTTAACGGGGGGTTTAATTTGGTATTTGTCACTGGTGGTCCGTATTTCGGAATAAGATTCGGTGGTGGAGTAAACTTCCCGGTTGCCCCGCGGATTTCAATTCCGGCCGATCTCCAATTCGGTCCTATTTTCGCATCAGGATCTTCAGTGTTTTATGTGGCGATTACTTCCGGAATCAGATACGCGTTATAATTTTTAAGAGGTTTTAAAACAAGAAACGGCATAGAAATATGCCGTTTCTTGTTTAATTAAACTATCCGGCGATTAATTGATGCCGAAACTTGCACCTACTTCCAAACTTAAATAATTTGAAGAGCTCCCGGATCTTGCAATAATGTTAAATTGCAGCGTAGCATCAAGTAAAAAGTTGGGTGCGACTTGAATCAAAGCACCGCCACCAAAACCCACACCGAAATCAGTGTCGGATGAAGATTCCGTACCGCCTCCGTATGTTTCTCCGAACAAAGTATACGTAGGAAGCTCAATGGATGCACTGGCGAAATGAAGACCTAACTCAGCACCGGCATACGGCATTACAGTTCCATTGGTAAAATAGTATCTGGCGCCGAACAATAATGGAATTGAACTGAAACTTCCGTCAAAATTTTTGTAACCCCATCTCAAATAACCGAGCGAACCTGTTAAATCCAATTGTGGAATAACCCTGTACATGAATGCAACAGTTGCACCAAATCCCATATTTGCTCCGTCTCCGAAATCACCTAAAGGAATAGCCAATGTAACATTAGGTGTAATCGACATTTTGCCTGCTTGAGCATTTGTGCTGACAGAAACAAAAAGTACAAGCGTGAATACTAGGAAAAATTTTCTCATTTTCTTACTCCTTTCTGATTTTATGTTGGATGTATTTCATAAATATAAAGAAATATATATACAATAAAAATACCCGTTTAGCCTTTTTATAGGAAAAAGTGGGATTCAATGGAAAATAGTTTCATTAGCTATTCCACTTAACAATCAATTAAATTATATTTGATACTCTTAAAAAAGATTCTGAGGTAAAATTTGCTGCCTTCCCGGTTCGATGTTTTTGAAATACGCAACACAATAATGTTGATAGTGATTGCCGTAAACCATGTTCTTTTTGCTCAAGACTCAACCAGAACTTTTAAGTTGGATGAAATCACCGTTAGCGGCAGCGAAATTATTAATCCCAAACCAATAACGGTGGTAAACCAAAAGTTAATTGAAATTGCCGATGCAAAATCCGTTGCAGGATTATCGAAATTTATTCCTTCCCTAAAACTTCAAGTAAATTCAAGGGGTGAATCCCAGATATTTTTGCGCGGTTACGGTGTCAGGCAACTTGCATTGTTTTTCGACGGCGTGCCTTTAACCGTTCCGTGGGATAATAGAATTGATCTGAGCCTTGTACCCACAAATGCCTTGGGTTCGGTTGTAATTTCAAACGGAATTCCATCGGTTTTATACGGCGCAAATACTTTGGGCGGTGTTATTGCTCTGAAATCAATTACCCCGGATACGATGCAAAGAACCGGAAATCTTTATTACATTTTCGGTTCCAACAACACTCATGATGTAAAACTGAATTATTCCGGGGTTTCAAACTGCTTGTCTTATTTATTATCATTCGGTTACGAAAAAAGTGATGATTACACTTTGCCATCTTCCATAAAAGAATTTTATAACGGTTCGGCAAAAAGATTGAATAGCAATTTTCAAAGATTGAGCGGATTCGGAAAACTGGCTTACCGTTTTTCGGAATTTTCAAACATCTCGATTTCCGCATCGATAATTGATGCAAAAAAAGGTGTGCCTCCGGAATTTGATGTTGGGAAACCGCGGTTTTGGAAATATCCGCTTTGGAGAAAAGCGACTTTCATTATAAACGGGAAACAACAATTGTTGAATTCGTTTCATAACTTGGAATATGCATTTTCGGTTTCAGGTTTTGAGATGAATATTGAGCAATACACCGGACCATCTTATTCAATTCTCGATGATAAAGAAAACAACAGGGATTTAACTTTTTACGGAAGGGCAGTTTATTCTTATTTTCTTGCGTATTCGTCCACAATAAAGTTTGCGGTGAGCGGCATAAATTCAACACACCGGGAAAGTTTCTTATCCGCTCCCGGATTGAAAACATATTCGCAAAATATATTCAGCGTAAGCTCGGAATACGAATATCATTTGCCGGGATATTCTTTTTTATTGGGTTTGAATTTTGATAATCAAAATACTCCGGAAACAGGCGGTAAACCCAAACGCAGTAGTGAATCGAAATTAAACTTCAAAACCCAACTTACACATTTCTTCAGTGATATTTTATCCAGTCAATTCTCATTCGGTAAAAAATCCCGTTTCCCCACATTGCGGGAATTATATTCCGGCGCACTGGGCAGGTTTATTCCCAACCCCAATTTAAAATCGGAAGATGTTTACACACTGGAAACCAATTTGAAATTTGGCGGAAAGACCGCTTCCCTTGATTTTTCAGCATTTTATTCCATTCTCTTTAATGGCATACAACGTATATCTTTACCGGGCAAACAATTCAAAAGGGTTAATAAAAATAAAATAAGAACTTTGGGAACAGAGTTTTCTTCAAAATTAACAGTCAATAAAAATATTAATGTAAGCTTTAACATTTCGTATTTAAATTCTTTTGCTGAAAATGAAATAGGGGAATTTTCAGATACCCTTGAGTATAAACCCGGAATAATTGCCGGCGGACAAATCGAATATTCACCGTTTGAAAATTTTACTCTGTACCTTGAAGCTAATTTTACAGGTGAAGAATTCGGATTGAAGGAAGGAACGGAATATTTTCAGAAACTGCCTTCTTATGCCGTTTTCAATTTCAGAATTTCGTATTTCTTTGAAATTTACGGTTTTAAGGGAATGCAAACTTTTGTGAGAGTAAATAATTTATTCGATAAACTTTATTATACCCAATGGGGTTTGCCCGAGCGAGGCAGAGAAATATTACTAGGTTTGAACATTAAATATTAAAACATAAGGAAAATGGCAATATGATTACCGCATTTGTATTCAATACCGGAAGCAATACCGGAAGAACTTGCGAATTATTAAGTAAATCGCCTCTGGTAAAAAATGTTTATGTAATTACAACAAACAATGAAGTTGAAAACTGTGAAAAAATCCAAACCGGTAATTTGTTTTCATCGGACACAATGCACAAAATAATCGATACTGTTGATACGGAATATGCTTTGCTCGTGACGCGGGCTGATTTATCGGAATTGGGGCAATTTGCATTGGAAAGAATGACTTCCGTTGCCGACGATACCGGTGCCGCATTGATATATTCGGATTATTTCGAACTGAGAAACGGGGATTTAATCAAACATCCGGTTATCGATTATCAAAAGGGAAGTGTACGAGACGATTTCGATTTCGGTACATTAATTTTGGCGAGAACCCGTTCGATGAAAAAAGCAAAACAAAATATAAGCTGGAATTTTAAATTTGCCGGATTGTACGAATTACGTCTCGCTGTTTCGGAAACCGGAGAATTCTTGCGAATACCGGAATTTCTTTACACAACAGCACAATTCGATACAAGAAAATCGGGCGAAAAGCAGTTTGATTACGTCGATCCGAAAAACCGTGAAGTTCAAATTGAAATGGAACAAGCATTTACCGGATATCTGAAGCGGATAGGCGCTTACCTTAAACCTGATTTCGAACCCGTTAACTTTGATGATGAAAAATTTAAGTATGAAGCATCTGTTGTAATTCCGGTTTACAACAGGGAAAAAACAATTGCCGATGCCATTAATTCGGTACTAAATCAAAAAACAGATTTTCCGTTTAATTTAATTGTGGTTAACAATCACTCGACAGACGGAACGGGAGAGATCATCGATTCATTTAACGACGAACGTTTAATTCATGTTATTCCGGAAAGGAAAGATTTGGGAATAGGTGGCTGCTGGAACGAAGCGGTTTTCCATCCGTCTTGCGGAAAATTTGCCGTTCAACTCGATAGTGACGATCTTTACTACGATGAAACTACATTGCAGCAAATAATCGATAAATTCTACGAGGAAAAATGCGCAATGGTTATCGGCTCATATCAAATGACTAATTTCGATTTGCAGGAAATTCCACCGGGAATAATAGACCACCGGGAATGGACACCGGACAACGGAAGGAACAATGCGTTAAGGATAAACGGACTCGGTGCACCACGCGCTTTTTACACTCCGGTTCTTAGAAAAATCAAAGTTCCGAATGTAAGCTACGGTGAAGATTATGCAGTTGGACTTGCAATTTCGCGCCGGTTTCAAATCGGGAGAATTTACAAGCCGGTTTACAGATGCCGGCGGTGGGAAGGTAATACCGATGCCGCTTTGAATATCGAAAGTGTTAACAAAAACAATATTTACAAAGACAGAATAAGAACGATTGAAATCCTTGCCAGAATACAATTGAACTCCGGAGGAAAAGCGGAATGAAAAACTTAATTATTCCGGATGAAGAATTGAAAAAATACGGCACTACCGCTACATTTTCCGGAAAGGCTTTGGCATTATTAAATCAACAGAAAATGGAGTGGGAATTATGTGCAAAAAATTATTCCGGTTTGAAAACCATAAAAACTAAAATATTTAAATTTAATAATATTGAAATTAAATTACAGTTCAACCCGGGAAGAATAAAATCCACCTCGGCAAAAGTTGACAAGGAATCGATAAAGAAGCGGAAATGTTTTTTGTGTATTGAAAACCTGCCCGCCGGACAACGCGGAATTAAATTTAATGACGATTATACACTTTTATGCAATCCGTTCCCAATTTTTGATGAACATTATACGATAATAAACGAAAAGCACACTCCGCAACAAATTAAAGGAAATTTTCCCGTTTTCCTTTCGCTGGTGCGGGAGTTGGGGGATAAATTTACAGTTTTTTACAACGGACCGCAGTGCGGAGCTTCGGCGCCCGATCACATGCATTTCCAGGCAGGCACCAAAAACGTTATGCCGGTGGAAAATGAATATGAAAAACTAAAACGGAAAAACGGCGTGGTAATTTATCAATCCGGTTTGACCTTATTTTATGCAGTGAACGACGGTCTGCGGAAAATGTTCTTTCTTGAAGGAACGGAATCAAGTGCCCTTAATGAGATATTTGATGAATTTTACACAAAGTTAGCAGACCTTACGACTGCCAAGGGTGAACCGATGATGAACATAACCGGATTTTACAATGAAAATATTTGGAAAATTGTTATTTATCCCCGTGAAAAACACAGACCAAGTTTTTATTATTTGGAAGACGCGGAACGTTTAACCGTTTCGCCTGCTGCTGTTGATATGAGCGGATTAGTAATAGTTCCGCGTGAAGAGGATTTTGAAAAATTGAACGTTGAAATAATTAAACAGATATACAGCGAAGTGACAATTAACGATACCGGTTTTAACCGGTTACGGAATTCCGTTTGGTAAATTCAACGTCCAATTCGTAATCGGATTGTAATCCTAACCAGAATTCGGGGGAAATTTTAAAATATTTTCCCAAAAGAATTGCGGTACCGGCGGTAATTTTTCTTTTCCGGAGTACTATTTCATTTATTCGCCTCGGCGGAACCCCGATTAAATTTGCCAATTTGTTTTGACTTAACGAAAGAGGGCGTAAAAACTCCTTTTCCAAAATTTCACCAGGGTGCAAAGGAGTAAATTTCATTTGTTCGTAGTTTCCGTTAATTTTTTCTTTGGTAATTAGTTCCAAACCGTAAAAATCACCGTTAGATACGGAAAAACACAAACTCCACTTTTCACCGACCGAAACGGAAAACTTGCCTTTTCGCTCGTTTCTCATTAAGCTGAATTTGTTCCCCGGCAGGGCTTTTAAATCGGACGGAGAAAAAATCCGGTTCCACATACGCAATTTAATCAATGCATTTCGTTGAATTTCCGGGGGAAATACCCTGGAAAATTGCCGGTGGAATATTTTTTCCGTTTCTTCACTCGAAAATGTTTTAATCATAATTGTAATATATAACGTATAACGTTATATGTCAAACTTTTGAATTAATTTCTAATTAAATTAACACTTAATATTGATAAAATTCGAAAAGAAAATCATTTGAAAATGGATTACATACCGGAAGCTGTGAGTATACCTTTATATTTAACAACAAAATTGATTTCCGGTTTTCCGTTCAGTTATACATAACAGCGGACAAATATCCAACAACTTCAGAAGTATCGCCGGTCGTCTCTCCGGAATCGTTCCGGTAAATCACTTCGGAATGTTGAACATCCTTCATATCCAATGCTT
>JALSTB010000104.1 GCA_026983955.1 Melioribacteraceae bacterium | reverse complement strand
CTGCAATTTTGGATTCCCTTTTTGAGCGAAGTGAACATTCCGGTGCGGTAATTTTCATTAAAAACAAAATTAACTTTTGAGATGGTTTCCCGCCCGCTATTTTCTTTCAATTCTTTTTCGATTTGTTCGGAATTAAATCCAGTAACTATGATGACTTCATCGCAAACCGCAAGGAGTTTTTCCGTTATGGTTCTTACAAAACTTTTCCCTTTGTAATTTAGCAACGGTTTGAATTTCCCCATTCTTCCGGAAAAGCCCGCGGCTAACAATATTCCGTATATCTTGGAATTTTCCATGAAGTAAATTTAGTATAACAAATTGTCTTTTCCATTTGTAAATTGTTTTTTTGAATTTTAAAAATTACGGAGAAAGGATGAAGAAGTTATTATTTGCTTTGTTAATATTTTTATTTGGAATAACAACATTCGCACAAAATACAAAACGCGCAGTAACAATTGAAGATTTGTACAAAACCCGGTTTGTCGGTTCGCAAAAAATTTCACCGGACGGTTCGAAGATATTATTCACCGTTACGGAAAACAACTTGCGCGAAGCCGTAAGCAACACCGATGTTTATATTGTTAACGCTGACGGCAGCGGATTAAAACAACTAACTGTGAACGAAGCTGCGGATTACAACCCGCTTTGGAGCGCAGATGGAAAATCCGTTTACTTTGTATCGACGCGGAACGGCAAACCGCAATTGTTCGAACTGCCTTTGGACGGCGGCGAAGCCAAGCAAATAACCGATTGCGAATTCGGAATTTCTTCGCCTAAAATATCCGGAGACGGAACCGAAATTATTTTTCAAGCTAAAATATTTCCAGAGTGCGGTACCGATTATGAATGCAATGAAATGAATTTAAACGGAATGTTGAATGGTCCCATTCAAGCTCACCTTGCCGATAGTTTGTTTGTGAGACATTGGACGGAATACAACGACGGCCAATTCACACATGTTTTACTTTTAAATTTAAAAGATTCATCTTTAATCGATCTTACTCCCGGTTACTACAACTCTCCAACGTTCGCAGCCGGCGGAAGCGATCATTATGTGTTCTCGCCGGATTTTACCGGAGTTGCATTCGATTCCAAACGTGTGCCGGATCCCGAAAGCTCAACAAATTCCGATGTTTGGACGGTTTCTCTTGACGGGAAAAATTTGAAAAACATTACCGCGGAAAATAAAGGTTACGACGGCGCTCCGGAATATTCACCCGACGGAAAATACATTGCTTACAAGACCCAAAAAACTCCCGGATACGAATCCGATATGTTTAACTTGGCAATTTACAACCGCAAAACCGGCGAAAGAAAAATTTTGACCGGAGATTTCGATTACTGGGTAAATGATTTTCAGTGGAGTAACGATTCGAAATTTATCTATTTTACCGCATTCGTAAAAGGCTATTTGCCTCTGTTCAAAATAAACATAAATACCCTGGAAATAAAAGAACTTATTCCGCATAAAGTCATTGCGGCATTTGATATTTCCCCGTCTGATGATTTTGCAATTGTCTCTTACTCTAAAATAGATAAACCGTACGAACTTGCGCGGTTCGATTTTGCCACCGGAAAATTCCGGGACATCACAGCATTCAATCGGAAACTAAGTGACGAAGTAGATTTCCGTTCCGCAGAACAATTGTGGATTAAAGGCGCAGACGGAATTCCGGTTCACACGTTTTTAATCAAACCGCATAATTTCGATCCTAATAAAAAATACCCGCTGGTAATAAATGTGCACGGCGGTCCGCAATATCAGTGGATGGATTCGTTCCGGTTCGATTGGCAAGTATATCCCGCTGCCGGATATGTTCTGGCTTTTCCGAATCCGCACGGTTCAATCGGATACGGACAAAAATACACTGCAGCAATTTCACGCGATTGGGACGGCAAAGTTTTTACAGATGTGATGATGGTTACCGACTCGCTTGCAAAGTTAAGTTACGTCGATAGCACGCGTATGGGTGCAATGGGCTGGTCGTACGGCGGATATTTTATGAATCTGCTTCAAGCTAAAACAAGCCGGTTCAAATGCCTCGCTTCGATGATGGGAATTTACGACCTTGCTGAGTTCGCCGAAGAAACCGAAGAGCTTTGGTTTTCAAATTGGGATTTGGGAAACGATTACGAAGATAAGTCGCCGAGCAAATATGCGGATAATTTTTCTACACCTACTTTGATAATTACCGGAGAGAAAGATTACAGAATTCCCTACACTCAAAGCATCCGCTATTTTACTAATCTGCAACTGAAGGGAATTGACTCGAGATTGATAATATTCAAAAACGACGGGCACTGGCCGAGTTTCTTAAAATCGATGCCGCTTTATTACAATGCGCATCTCGAATGGTTCCATAAATATTTGGGTGGAGCACAGGCACCGTGGGACAGTAAAAAAATGGTGAGGAATTTACAATATCAATAATCCGC
>JALSTB010000103.1 GCA_026983955.1 Melioribacteraceae bacterium | reverse complement strand
AATTGTGAAGATGAACTACAACGGAAATTGGATGAAATATCCAATCTATATCCCCGGGTAAAGGAGCTGGGAATTCCTTCAAAAATTTCAGACAATGTCACCCTTTCCACAATGCACGGCTGTCCTCCCGCTGAAATTGAAAGCATCGCAACTTATTTGATGAGTGAAAGAAAACTACATACGGCTGTTAAATTAAATCCTACTTTGCTTGGGCCTGAAAAATTAAGAACCATACTTAATGAAAAACTCGGCTATAAAACCGTTGTTCCCGGTGAAGCGTTTGAGCACGATTTGAAATACAATGATGCAATTAGAATTATCAATAACCTTTTGGAAGTTGCCGCTCAAAACAATGTTGAGTTCGGATTGAAACTTACGAATACGCTGGAATCGAAAAACAACACGAAAGAACTTCCGGAAAATGAAAAAATGGTTTATATGAGTGGAAGGGCTCTTCATCCTATCAGTATTAATCTTGCCGCACTTCTCCAAAACGAGTTTAACGGAAAACTTGATATTTCCTTTTCCGCCGGTGTTGATGCTTTTAATATATCCCGGACCTTAAAATGTAATCTGAAACCGGTTACGGTTTGTTCGGATTTATTAAAACCCGGCGGATATACGCGTACTCTTCAATACTTAAAAAATTTAAGAAGAGAATTTAAAAATGTCCGTGCTGCAACAATTGAGGAATTTATCCTCAATTCGGCTTCAGAAAGCAACATGGAAAAAGCATCTGTAAAAAACTTGAATGAATATGCAGAAGAAGTATTGCGCGAAGAAAGATATAAGAAAAATTTCTTCAAATATGAAAATATTAAAACCGAACGTAAATTAACACCATACGATTGCATCCATGCCCCGTGTATGGAAGCATGTGCAATTGAGCAAGACGTTCCGGATTATATGTATTACACTTCTAAAGGTGAATTTGATAAAGCTTTGGAAGTGATTTTATCTGCAAACCCTCTTCCCAATATTACCGGAATGGTTTGCGACCACTTATGCCAATCGAAGTGCACCAGAATTAATCTTGACAATCCGTTGCTGATAAGGGAAATCAAAAGATTCAATGCGGAAAAAGGAAACGGTACGGTACAGTTAAACGGAAAAGCTCCAAACGGAATTAAGGTTGCTGTAATAGGTGCCGGACCGTCCGGGCTTTCGGCTGCGTATTTTCTTGCCCTTGAAGGTTTCGAGGTAAATGTTTTTGAAGAAAAGAAGAAAGCCGGAGGCATGGTATCGGCTGCGATTCCCGTGTTCCGTATTGATGAACAAAGAATGGAAGACGATATCAAACGTTTGGAAAAGCTCGGCGTAAAATTTATTTACAATTATAAAATAAGTAAAAGCAAATTTGATGAAATCAGAAAAGAACACAGCTATGTTTTTGTTGGGGTTGGGGCCAAAAAAGGTAAAAAACTAAATATTAAAGGTGAAAACTTCCCTTGGGTGTTCGACCAGTTGGAATTTCTTGCTGAAACCAGAACCGGCAACAAAATCGGTTTGGGTGAAAAAGTATTGATAATCGGAGGTGGAAATTCCGCGATGGACGCAGCCCGCACAGCTAAAAGGATAGTAGGCGAAAACGGTAAGGTTACCGTGGTTTACAGAAGAACGAGAAAAGAGATGCCTGCGGATAAGGAGGAAGTTGAAGCCTTAATCGGGGAAGGTATAGAATTGATGGAATTGGTTTCACCTCTGGAAATTATTGAAGAAAACGGGAAAAGGCTTCTGCGATGTATTAAAATGGAGTTGAATGGTATTGATAATTCGGGAAGACCCAAACCTGTTCCGGTCGAAGGCTCCGTGTTCAGTATAGAAACCAATTCGATAATTACCGCTATCGGACAGGATATTGAAGTGGATTTTTTCCCGGAAGAAAAAATATTAATTGACCAAACAACAAGAGAAACACAACTGAAAAATGTGTTTGCCGGGGGTGATTTGGTTAGAGGCGCAGATTCTTTAATAAATGCAATGGCCGATGGTAAATACGCTGCAGGAGAAATAATTAAAAGGGCAAAAAGCGATTTCGGTTTTTACCCGACAAATGTTGAAAAAGATATTTCATTGCCGGAAATTCAAGCAAAACTTGCAGAAAGAAAATCCGGACCGGAGCTGCCCGTAATTCCGGTGGAAGAACGGCTGAGTTTTGAACTTGTTCATCCTCTGTTAAGTGAAAATCAAGCAATTGAAGAAGCCGACCGTTGCCTCTATTGTAATGATGTTTGCAACATCTGTGTTTCCGTATGTCCGAATATTTCAAATATCGGAGTTAACTTTAATATTGAAGATATAAAAATACCAAACTTAAATAATACTTTTGATATAGAACCCCGGACATTCAGGATATCGCAAAAATATCAAATAATTAATATCGGTGATTTTTGCAATGAGTGCGGCAACTGTTATACTTTTTGTCCCACGAGCGGAGCGCCTTATAAAATCAAACCGAAGTTCTATTTGACAAAAGAAAGTTTCGATAAAGAAGACAATTGCTATTTATTGCTGGAAAATAAACTGTATTTCAAAAAAAATAATAGAACGGAAACTTTAACTTTAACGGATTCAAAGTATATTTATAAATCGGATTTTGTGAAAGTGGATTTGGATAAGAACGATTATTCCGTAACCGGGTACGAAATTAAAGAGCGAAATATCGAAGTTGATTTGGCCCACGCAATTGAAATGGTGTTGCTCTTTAAGAATTTGAAAGACAATCCCCTTTTTGCAAAGAATTAATAACAATCGGGAATTTATTATGAAATTTTTTCTAAACGGAATAGAAAAAGAATATACGGGTGATCCGGAACTCTCACTGCTGAAATATTTACGCGAGATTGAAGGAATAACATCGGTAAAAGACGGTTGCTCACCCCAGGCTGCATGTGGTGCTTGTACAGTCCAAGTTGATGACCGTGCGGTTCTTTCTTGTGTTACTCCTATGAAAAAAGTTGGAGACAAATCGGTTATTACACCCGAAGGTCTTTCGGAGTACAAACAAAGGGTTTTCACTAATGCATTTGTAGAAAAAAGCGGAGTGCAGTGTGGCTTTTGCATTCCGGGAATTGTAATGCAAGCGAATGTATTGATTGAAAAAAATCCGGAACCGACTTGGAACGATGTTGAAAAAGCATTGCAACCGAATCTTTGCCGGTGTACGGGATACAAAAAAATAATCGATTCAATTTTATATGCTGCCGGAGCTGTCCGTGAAGTAAAAGAAATTCCTAAACCCAAACCGGATCCATCAATCGGTGGCAAACATCCGAAATATTCTGCGGATAAGTTAGTTCTCGGGCAAAGTCCTTTTGTTGCCGATGTTAAACTCGATGGAATGGTTTATGCCGCATTGAAATTCAGTGATCATCCAAGAGCCAAAGTTTTAAGTATCGATATTTCTGAAGCAGCTAAAACTCCTGGTGTTATCCGTGTAATTACGGCAAAAGATATTCCCGGGGAAAGGCATGTCGGTTTGATTGTTAACGATTGGCCGGTGATGACGGACATAGGTGAAGAGACAAGATACGTTGGAGATGTTTTGGCTTCCGTGGTGGCCGGAACGGAAGAAATAGCGAGGAAAGCGGTTCAAAAAATAAAAGTTGAATATGAAATATTAGAACCTTTAACCGATCCTTACGAAGCTTTGAAGGAAAACGCCCCGAAAATTCACGGGAGTGGAAATTTATTATCAACCACTTTTATTAAAAGGGGAAATGTTGAAGAGGCGTTTGCAAAATCGAAATATGTATCGAAAGGTTTTTACCAAACACAGATGATTGAGCATGCATACATGGAACCGGAAGCTTCGGTTGCGCGAATTAATGATGACGGTAGCGTTGAGGTTTTGTCGCAAGGGCAAGGCGTTTATGAAGATCAACGCCAAATAGCACAAGTGCTCGGTTTACCCAAAGAAAAAGTCAGGGTTATATTGGTGCCGAACGGTGGTGGTTTCGGGGGCAAGGAAGATTTATCCGTTCAACATCATGCTGCACTTTGTTCTTTGTTAACGCGCAAACCGGTTAAAATAGTTTTAACAAGGGATGAATCCATTTTAATGCATCCAAAACGTCATCCGTTGTATATGAATTACCAAGTGGCTTGTGATGAGAACGGCAAATTGACAGCTATTAAAGCCGATATAGTTGGGGATACCGGTGCTTACGCTTCGGTTGGAATGAAAGTACTGGAGCGTGCCGCCGGGCATGCAACCGGAGCTTACAATATTCCGAATGCACTTATTGAAAGCAAAGCGGTATATACAAATAACCTTCCATGCGGGGCAATGCGTGGTTTCGGTGTAAATCAAGTCACATTTGCAATTGAGCAATGTATTGATGATTTGTGCGAACAAGGAGGATTCGACAGATGGGAATTCCGTTACAACAATGCAATTAAAAACGGTGATGTTGTCTCCACCGGTCAAATTATCCGCGGTGGCGCCGGTGTACGGGAAACATTATTAAAACTTAAAGATGTTTTTCAAAATGCCAAATATGCCGGTATTGCTTGCGGAATTAAAAATACCGGTATCGGTAACGGCATGCCAGACGAAGGAAAGGTTAAAATTCAAATTATTTCGGATAAAAAGGTTGTTCTCCACCACGGATGGACGGAAATGGGTCAAGGTGTTAATACCGTTGCCGTTCAATTTCTTTCAAGTGAGACGGGAATTGACCCGGAAATCATTGAAGTTGTTGTTGATACAAAATCCGGTGCAACTGCGGGAATGACAACGGCATCGCGGGCTACATCAATTATTGGTAACGCAATTATTAATGCTGCCAAACAATTGAAAGAAGATCTTCAAAACCACAAGTTGGACGAACTCTCCGGAAAAATTTACGAGGGCGAATGGGTCTGTGACTGGACGACAAAACCCGGTGCGGATGTAGATGAAGTGATTACTCATTATTCGTACAGTTACGCAACACAAGTTGTAACTTTGGATGATAACGGTAACATTGATACGATATATGCCGCACATGATGCCGGAAAAATTGTAAACCGTAATTTGTTCGAAGGGCAAATTGAAGGTTCGATTCACATGGGTCTCGGTTATGCTATCTCCGAAGAAATAGAAATGGAGAACGGCAAACCTAAATCAACCAGGCTTAGAAAAATGGGCGTGTTGCGTGCAAAGGAAACACCGGAAATTAAAGTAATTGGTGTGGAAGTTGAAGATCCGCACGGACCTTACGGAGCCAAAGGAGTAGGCGAAATCGGGTTGGTACCTACCGCTGCAGCAGTGGCAAATGCCTTCTACCAATTCGATAAAAAAAGGTATTACAAATTACCCATAAAGCGAAGAATAAAAGATTAAATAAATTGAGTAAATTTACTCAAGAAAATGGAGTGATATACAAACCAAAGTGAAAGGAATTAGTTATAATTATGGAGCTGAAAGATTTTATCCGGAAAATACCGAAAGCCGAACTGCACTTGCACATCGAGGGAACATTCGAACCGGAATTAATGTTCGAAATTGCTAAGCGGAACGGGGTTAAATTAAAATACAATTCTGTTGATGAATTGAGGGAAGCCTATAAATTCGGTAACCTCCAAGACTTTCTCGATATTTACTATGCCGGAACCAACTCATTGCAAACAAAACAAGATTTTTACGACTTGACCTGGTCTTATTTGAAAAAAGCCAACGGGCAGAATATTATACACACAGAAATCATGTTCGATCCGCAGGCGCATACCGGAAGGGGAATTCCGTTTTCGACGGTGATTGAAGGAATAAAAGAAGCGTTGGATGATGCCGCTAAAGAATTCGGAATAACCTCTAATTTAATTATGAGTTTTCTGCGGCATCTCGACGAGCGATCGGCTTTCGAAACACTTGAAATGTCGAAAGATTATAAAGAATGGATTACCGCTGTTGGACTTGATTCGTCTGAAGTTGGTCATCCGCCTTCAAAATTTAAAAATGTTTTTGCCGAATCCAAAAAAGAAGGATTCAAAATTTGTGCTCACGCCGGCGAGGAAGGACCGCCCGAATATGTTTGGGAAGCATTGGAAATATTGAGTGTCGATAGAATCGATCACGGTAACAGGTCGCTTGAAGACGAAAAACTTGTTGAGGTTCTTGCCGATAAAAAAATTCCGTTAACCGTTTGTCCGTTGTCCAATGTAAAATTGAGAAACGTAGATAAAATAGAAAATCATCCGATTAAGAAAATGTTGGACAAGGGTTTGAAAGCAACGGTAAATTCGGACGACCCGGCTTACTTCGGAGGATATGTAAATGAAAATTTTGAAGCTGTAGCCGGTGCTTTAAACTTAAATGAAAATGATATTGTTACACTCGTTAAAAATTCATTCGAGGCAAGTTTTTTGGATAAAAATAAAAAAGATAAAATTATTAACGGTTTGGATGCATTTAAATTATAAAAATTGATTAACTTGCATTACAAGAAAATCCGTTAATTCACAATCAAAAAGAAAGGAGCGATATTTATGCCAACCAATTATGCAAAAGCAAAATGGACAGGCACCCTCAAAGAAGGGGAAGGAAAATTGAATTTTACCGGTTATGAAGGACCGTTTAACTATAAATCACGTTTTGAAGACGGACCGGAAACAAATCCCGAGGAATTAATTGGTGCTGCCCATGCCGGTTGTTACTCAATGTTTCTTTCGGCCTTGCTTTCGAAAGAAAATTTTACCGATATAAACATAGAAACAAAAGCTACAGTTGTTTTGGGTCAAGATGACGGTCCGAAAGTTACTTCAATAACTTTGGATTGCGAAGCGAAGGTGCCCGGACTAAGTGAAGAGAAGTTCCAAGAGCTTGCAGCGGCAGCAAAAGAGAAATGCCCTATTTCAAGATTGCTTGCCTGCGGTACCGATGTATCATTAAATGCAAAGTTGATTTCGTAGTTATTAAATAAACCGTTGAAACGGTTGTTGTTTATTAGTTTTGTTTGTTAACCCACGACTTAAGTCATGGGTTATGGACACCGGAAACCCAAACTTCATAACCGTTTTAACGGTTTATAAAGTTCAGCGGTCAACTTGAGTAAAATTAAATGCAGGGGATAAAATTTTTATCCCTTGCGTTTTTATTTATGTCCCCGTTTCCCGTATCTGTATATCCTTCTGAAATTTTAACATAACTTAACTTTACCTTGCAAAATAATTCATAAACTTCTAATTTGCATTTTAATTCGATTTTGAATCGAAAAGTTATTGACTATAAATCTCAAGGCACATCATGAAAAAAATAGTAGCATTATTTGTTATTTTACTTTTGGCAAATACTTTTCCCGCAATAGCAAAAGACAAAACTTCTTCTTCCGGTTCACTTAAAAACATTGCCCTTCCGGGATTAAAATTCCGTAGTATCGGACCGGCAATTACCGGTGGCAGAATTGTAGCAATAGCGGTTAATCCGGTTAACCATAGTGAATATTATGTTGCGGCCGGACACGGTTCGCTTTGGAAAACGACAAACAACGGAATAACATTTAAACCTGTTTTCGATAACCAAAACGCGTATGCCATCGGCTCGGTTGCGGTCGATCCTTCAAATCCTAATATTGTTTGGGTTGGAACGGGTGAAAACAACAATCAAAACAATGTGATTTACGGAGACGGAATTTACAAATCGGAAGACGGCGGAAAAAGCTGGAAAAATATGGGTCTTAAAAATTCCGCGCACATTGGCGGTATTATTGTTGATCCGGAAAATTCCAATATAGTTTACGTTGCTGCTTACGGTTCGCTTAGAAATAAGGGCGGAGATCGCGGTGTGTTCAAAACTACCGACGGCGGAAAAACCTGGCAAAATGTTCTTCATATAAGCGATTACACCGGAGTTTATGAAATTCACATGGATCCGAGATATTCGAATATTCTCTATGCCGTTGCACATCAAAGAATGAGAAAATTGTATACCGGAATTTACGGCGGACCGGAAAGCGGAATTTACAGAAGTTTGGATGCCGGTAAGTCTTGGCAGAAAATGACTTCAGGTTTACCCACTGAAGCCGTTGGCAGAATTGGTCTTGCAATTTCACCGGTTAATCCCGATGTTCTGTATGCAATTGTTGAAGCAAAGAAAAAAGATAAAGGCGTTTACAAAAGCGTTGACAGAGGCGTAAGCTGGCAGAAGCAAAGCAGTTACATTTCATCTTACCCTTTTTATTTTCAAAAATTGTTTTGCGATACCAAAGACGTAAACACCGTTTACAGCATGGATGTATTTTTACAAGTAAGCAGAGACGGCGGAAAAACATGGAAAAACCTTGGTGAAAAACATAAGCATGTAGATAACCACTATTTGTGGATTGATCCTGATGATAACAAACATTTGCTTGCCGGTTGCGACGGCGGATTGTATGAGACATACGACCAGGGCAAAAATTGGGATTTTAAAAACAACATTCCAATTGCCGAAATTTATAAAGTTACCGCCGATAACTCGGAGCCTTTCTATTATGTGTACGCCGGCTCTCAAGATAATAACAGTTTCGGAGGTCCTTCACGTACTATCAGTTCGGGTGGAATAACAAATCAAGATTGGTTTTTTACATGGAGTGGCGACGGATTTGAAACACAAGTCGATTGGAAAAATCCGGAAATAGTTTTTGCTCAATCGCAGTATGGCGGTTTGGCAAAATTCAACCGTAAAACCATGGAGAAGTTTTACATTAAACCGGTCGATTTTGGTGAATACGGATACCGGTTCGATTGGGATTCACCTTTGTTAATATCACGGTTCGATAATCAACGTTTGTATTTCGGGGCAAATGTATTGTTGCGAACCAACGATCAAGGAAATTCTTGGGAGGAAATTAGTCCCGACTTAACCCGGGGCGTTCCGGAAGAATTGCAAAAATTAATGGACAGAAGCTGGAGCATCGATGATCTTGTCCGTAAAGGCTCGATGGCGCAAATATCAACTATTGCGGAATCACCGCTGGATGAGAATATTTTATATGTGGGCTCGGGCGACGGTCTTATTCATTACACAACCGACGGTGGAAAAACTTGGAACAAGGCGGAGAAAATTCCGGATTTACCAAAGTATGCGAGAATTCACCAAATCATTGCATCACAATTTGATAAACGTATTGCGTATGCAGCATGTGAAAATTATACCGGTGGTGATTACCGTCCGTATCTTTACGTAACAAAAGATGGCGGGCGTACATGGAAATCAATCAACGGGAATTTGCCGGATAATGGCTGCACGTACACAATTGCCGAAGATCATGAAAAACCCGCTCTGCTTTTTGCCGGGACCCATTACGGCGTTTACTTTACCATTAACGGTGGAAAAGAATGGATTAAATTGAAAAACGGTATTCCGAATACAGCGGTTAAAGATATTGAAATCCAAAGAAGGGAAAACGATTTGGTTGTTGCCACTTTCGGAAGGGGTATTTATATCCTCGATGATTATTCACCATTGCGGTATTTAACCGGAGAAACTTTGCAAAAAGAAGCGTTTATTTTTCCCGTTAAAGATGCCTTGATGTTTGTCGAATCAACCCCGTTCGGTTTCGGCGGCATTGGTTTTATGGGTGCCGGCTTTTATTCTGCGCCAAACCCCGAAGTGGGCGCTGTGTTTACATATTATTTGAAAAACGATTTGAAAACGTTAAAACAAAAAAGACATGAACTTGAAAAGAAAAAACTTAAAGAAGGTAAGGATATAAAATTCCCCTCGTATGAAGAACTGAAAAAAGAAGCCGGAGAGCCGGAACCATTTTTGCTTTTTACTATAACTGATGAAAACGGGAATACAATTCGCAGACTGAAAACAAATGCAAAAAAAGGTGTTAACAGAATTGTGTGGGATTTCCGTTACGATAAATTTACACCGGTTTCTTTAAATGAAAAGAAATCGGACGTTCCGTGGGAGGAACCGGATCAAGGTTATATGGCTTTGCCGGGAAATTATTTTGTTTCCCTCAGTAAATTTGAAAACGGTAAATTCACCCAACTGGTTCCACCGGAAAAATTCAGATGCAAATTACTTTATGAAGATAAAATAAAGGAAAGCGACAAGATTGCACTCAAACAATTTAACGGAAAAGTTGCGCTCCTTACGGTTGCCGTAACAAGTGCCGATGCTTACAGAAAAGATTTGTCGAAGAAATTGAAATATCTCAAAAAAGCTGCGCTTGACTTTCCGGCTATACCCCGGGACACATACGGTGAATTAAACCGGATTGAGCAGGAACTTAAAGAACTGGATAAAAAACTGAACGGTGATAATTTAAAAAGAAAATTTGAAAGCGTTATTCCAACACCGTTGAAGCAACGCGTTGAACTGATTACCTCTTCATTGTGGAGCACAACGGAAAAGCCGACTAAAATGCTGGAGGATTCATACACGCTTGCCAAAAACAAGCTGGGCGATATAATCAGTAATTTGAAGCAAATAGATTCCGAGGTTAAATCGATTGAGAAAACTTTTGACGAAGCCGGTGTTCCTTATACTCCGGGACGTTTTCCGGTATGGGAAAAATAATTTTATAATTCGGAACTGTATCAATTGTTAAATGGAAAAGGAGCTAAAATGAACATCACCATTATCGGTGCAACAAAAGGAATCGGCAAGGAAGTATTAAAACAAGCACTGAATGTTGGATATAAAGTGACGGTGCTTGCCCGCAATCCGGAAAAGATTGAGCTGAAAAATGAAAACCTTAAAATCGTAAAAGGCGATTTCCTCGATTATTCTTCCGTGGCCGGATCCGTAAAAAATGCCGGTGCGGTTGTGGTTAGTGTTGGGGCAATGCCGGCAAGAAAACCGGTAACGTTATTTTCCGAGGGCACGCGAAATTTATTGAATGCTATAAAAGCCAATAATATCAAGCCGTTGATAGTTGCCGTTACGGGAATCGGAGCCGGAGACAGTAAAGGTCACGGCGGATTTTTCTACAATAAAATTTTCCAACCGCTTTTACTCAAAACAATTTACGAAGATAAAGACAAACAAGAACAGATGTTGAAGGAAGAATACGATAATTGGATTATCGTAAGACCCGGCATGCTGACAAACGGAAAGTTAACCGGAAAATATAGAGCTCTTACGGACTTAACCGGAATTAACGGCGGAAAAATTTCGAGGGCGGATGTTGCGCATTTTATTTTAAAGCAAATCGAACAGCCGGAATTCTTGGGGCAAACGCCACTCTTGATTTATTAAATTAATGGAATATGTTCTACATTAACAAATTATTTTATTATAATCTTCGATGTCGTCCAGATCATCGAAGATTTGTGAGTAACCGCATTCCCAATATTTTTTTGTAATTCCCGCTCGCGAGATTTCCCGCAGGCTGGAATCATCCGGAGCAGCTACGATTTTCTCTATTACTTTTTTGCCAAACAAAACGGGGTGACCGTTTTTGCCTTCTTTCGCCGGTTGAATCCAATCGTATCCGTCTTCTATCTGTTTTACAAATTCCTCATAAAACCCAAACGGCAAAGTGGGCTGATCGATGAAATGATATAAAACCCAACCGGTGCCGCTGCAATTTTGGATTCCCTTTTTAAGCGAAGTGAACATTCCGGTGCGGTAATTTTC
>JALSTB010000102.1 GCA_026983955.1 Melioribacteraceae bacterium | reverse complement strand
AGAAAAAATTTCAAACTTGCCAAAGCGGCCGTCGATAAATTAAAATCGATTCAAGGATATGAAAATTCGGAATTACTCAACCCGTGGGGTATCTCACATTCACAAGTTGTGGAATATATGAATGCTGCCAATGTTCTT
Source organism: Melioribacteraceae bacterium (assembly GCA_026983955.1). Lineage (GTDB taxonomy): Bacteria > Bacteroidota > Ignavibacteria > Ignavibacteriales > Melioribacteraceae > BMS3ABIN04. The sequence goes on along the minus strand of JALSTB010000102.1, from coordinate 2,425 downwards.
CTGCTCACTTCCTACTGGGAGGGTTCGCCAAATGTTGTTAAAGAAGCAATGGCTTGTAACTTACCCATAATTTCCGTTAATGTGGGAGACATAGAAAAATTGTTGAAAAACACAAATAATTGCTTTATTGTATCTTTTGATGAAAATGATATTGTTGAAAAACTTAAATATCTGTATGAACATAGGGAAAGGTCAAACGGCAGAGAACAAATTGACTATTTAAGAGACGATGTAATTGCCCGGAGAATAATAAAAATTTATGAGAAACTCCTTAATCCGTAAAATTCTTAAATCTTTTATAATTTATGAATAAAAACGTACTGTTAATAGTTCAAAACAATTCATTTCCATTCGACCGGCGCGTTTATAAAGAAGCGGTCAGTCTGAAAAAACACGGATTCAATGTCTCCGTTATTTGTCCGAAATCCGAAGCGGAAAACAAAGCGGAGGAAGTAGTCGATGGCATTCATGTTTACAGATACAATGATTTGCCAGCTACCGGTGGAAAGCTCAGCTATATTTTCGAATATCTTAACTCCATGACAAAAATTTTCCTTAAAAGCATAAAACTTGTTCGCACAAAAAAAATTGACATTGTACATGTTGCCAATCCACCCGATTTCTTTTGGCCGTTGGCTAAATTTATAAAGTTATTTAACGTGAAATTTATATACGATCAACACGATTTGGCACCCGAAGTAGCAAAAATAAAATTCGGAAGCAATTTTTTTTACAAATTGCTGCTTCTCAATGAAAAACTAACCGTCAAAAATACCGATGGAATAATCGTTGTTAATAATTCCTTTAAGAAAAGATTGATTGAAATGTACAATATAAACGAGGAACTTTGCGAAATCGTTTATAACGGTCCGCCCGAAAATTTCGATTCGAAACCGAACCAATATCTAATTGAAAAATACAAAGACTACAAAGTAGTTCTTTACATCGGGTTGATGGCGGCAAGCGATAATATCAACGTAATCATCGAAGCTGCCGAAAAAATTGTTTTCGAACATGGGAAAAAAGATGTTAAATTTTTATTGGTCGGCGACGGTTATGCCCGTGCTTCACTTGAAAAATTAAGCGGTGAGAAAAACTTAAAAGATTATGTTGAATTTTTAGGTCTCGTAGATTACGAATCGGTAAAAGAATTTTTATACATTGCCGATGTTTGTGTCGCTCCCGATACACCGAACGGACTGAACGAATATTTGACTTTGGTAAAGGTTTTGGAATATCTGAAAGCAGGCAAAACTTTTGTCTCTTTCGATTTACATGAAACACGGATTATTGCCGGCGATACAGCCCTATACGCAAAAGATTTTGATGATTATGTAAATAAAATCATTTACCTGCTTGATAATCCTGCAATTGCAAAAGAAATGGGAGAAAAAGGCAGAGAGAGAATTAACCGGGAATTTTTATGGAAACATTCCGAAGAAAGATTGATTTCACTTTACAAAAAGCTTCTTGATAAAAATTAACACCCAACAACCTTTTAACAATTAAATAAAGGTTTAGTATGAACACAAAACAATTCAAAGCATGGGTTTTCTTGATGCTGTTCTCTTCCGTTTCAATATACTCACAAATAGCATACGAACCGTTAAACAGCAGTTTATACGACTTCCTCGAACGGGTTGCAAACAAAGGTTTAATTGAATATTACGATCTAATCAAACCGCTACCGAGAAAATATATCTACGAAAAATTACGGGAACTTTCCGGGAAAAAAGAACAGCTCACAAAACTTGAAAGAGCCGAATTGAAATACTACATGAAAGATTTTCTATTTGAAAAGAAACTGCTGCACCCTGTTAAAAGCAAATACGATAAAATAATAACAAAACCCCAACTGTTCCGTAAAGATGAATCCGGAAGATTTCGAATTTATTCATACGCGGGTAAAAATATAAAATTTAATTTCAATCCGTTATTCAGTTTTGAAACCGGTACGTGGGAAAAGAAAAAATATTTTCACTTGCGTTACGGGATTGAAGCCGAAGGTTATCTCGGAAAATCTGTAGGCTTTTATTTTCAATTTATGAACAACCGCGAAGAACCGAACATAAGAGACTTTGTCTGGAACCGTTTCTCGCCCAAGACCGGCAGAAATATAAGTCTTTCCGACAGAAGCAGAATAGAATACGGCGAAGTTTATGTGAATGTTTCCACCGATTGGGATTGGGGAAGTTTTTCTATCGGGCAAAATCTGAATACGTGGGGTTATGCACAGAACGGTCAAATTGTAACTTCCACCAAACCGCCGGCTTATCCTTCCATCCGGTTGGATATTTACCCAGTCGATTGGATTCATTTCAATTTTAATCACGGTTGGCTCAACTCCGACGTAATCGATTCAAGTTCTTTTTATAAAACATTTCGCGTAAATCCCGTTTTCAACACCGACCGGTTTAATTGGCGG
>JALSTB010000101.1 GCA_026983955.1 Melioribacteraceae bacterium | reverse complement strand
TTTACGGTACCACCGTAAAAAACGCTAACGTCAGCTTTGTATGCCGGCGGTACGTCCAAAATGCCCGTAACTTTTATTCTGTCTGAAAAATTTCTATTGGATATGCTGCCTAACTCCATTCCGGCTTTTGCAAATTGCTCGCTTGTCACGGTTACTACTTCCGGATTATTCTCCGGTCCGGATTCAACGGGAATTCCATTCCCATCGTTTTCTTTCGAACATGAAATAATTCCAAATAAAATTATTATCAGAAACGTTGCCGTTTTAAGTGATTTCATTTTGTTGCCCTTATAGTTCATTTAATACTATATATTTTAATTCTATAACATAATTATTATACTTGTTTAAATCTGAAAGGTATTTTGTCTCAATGGAAATTGAATTTTGTAGAAGCTGAATATATTGCAGGTAATCTATTTCGCCTGTCTCATAAGCTTTGTTCGCATTGTGTAAAATCTCTTTGGAAAGTTTTTTCCCTGTGGTTTCGTAATAAGTTATTGAATTTTCCAAACTTTTCAAGTCCGCTTTTAACGAGTTTATCTTTGCCCGGAGTTTTTTGGAATAATTTATATACTTGGCTTCCGAAATTTTTCTTTGCAGGCTTGCTTGCTGAATTTGGGAATTTTGTCCGGTAAACAAAAGCGGCAAGGAAATGCCGATGTCAATTCCGTAATATTTTTTGGCATCCGGAGCATTGTTCGTTCCGATAAAAAAACCGAAATTTAAATCCGGCAAAATATTTTGAATTTGAATTGATTTCTCATACTCCGACGCATTTATTAAATGTTTGTGGTAATTGAGCCCGGGATTAAACGATAACCGGCTTGAATCAACCGCAAGTTTTGGTAGCTCAATATCGGGAAAAATATAATTGGAATCCGTTTGCAGCCAAGAATTTAATTGCGCTATGGCACCTTTAAGCGATTCTCGTGTTTGTGCGAGCGATATTTCCGTTTCTTTTTTCTTCGATAAAGCTGTAAGGTATTCAAGCTGTCCGGTTTCACCAAGTTGATAGCGTTTTTGAGCGGCTTTCGCAAACCGTGAGAGCAAGCTGTCCAAATAAACAAATCTTTTTTCGATATTTTTCAAGTAGATTATGTTGTAATAAGATTTGGTTACCTCCCGCTTCAAAATTCTTTCGGTCAAAATATATTTTTGTTTTTGTGCTTGAGACAGTTCATTGTTTCTTCCACTGACGGAAAAATAGACTGTCGGGAATTTAAAAGTTTGACTGATTCCCCAGACATTCAAGGGAAGGTTGTTTTCCGCGGTATTGTTTTCATCGTAACTGTAATAAAGATACGTTTTCCCGAAATCGAGCGATGTAACACTCTCTGATTTTTTTAAGTTTAACAATTCAACTTTTAACCCCGCATTATTTTTAACGGCAATAGCGATAGCATCTTCGGCGGTAAGGAAGTTTTTTTCATTTGTTTGGGCTTTTGATATTTGCGGAGTAAAAATCAATCCCAAGCCGAAAAGAATCAAAGTTTTACCGTTAATCCACGGAAGTTTGATCTTAAATTCGTCGAGTAATGAATAAAGTACCGGCAAAACAATCATCGTTAAAAATGTGGAAGTAATAAGTCCGCCGATAACAACAGTTGCAAGCGGTCGCTGTACTTCTGCTCCGGCATTTGTAGAGACCGCCATGGGTAAAAATCCCAATGCGGCTGCACCTGCCGTAAGAAGCACGGGGCGTAATCTGTCTTTCGTTCCCATAATTATTCTCTCGTTAATATCGGAAATTCCGTTTTCTTTCAATTCCTTAAAGTGTTCGATTAATACTATACCGTTAAGAACCGCCACGCCGAAAAGTGCAATAAATCCAACTCCTGCGGATATGCTAAACGGAAGACCCCGAAAATAAAGGGAGAGCACTCCGCCTACTGCAGCAAACGGAATAGCGCTGTATATCATTATCGCATCTTTGAACGAGCCGAAAGCAAAATGTAACATAACGAAAATAAGAAGTAAAGCAACCGGAACGGCAATTGCCAAGCGGGCTTTGGCATTTTCGAGATTCTCGAATTGACCACCGTACGAAATCGAATATCCAACTGGCAGTTTGATTTTATCATCAATTATTTTCCGTACGTCTTCCACCACCGAAGCAAGGTCCCGGTTGCGTACATTTACACCCACAACAATTCTTCTGCGTGTTTCATCGCGTGAAATTTTAGCCGGACTTTTGGTTAGTTTAATTTCGGCAAATTCACTTAACGGCAGCGTTCTTCCGTTGGGCAGCGCAATGGAAGATTTTTTCAGATTGTCTATACTTTTCCTGTGTGCTTCGTCAAATCTGATTACCAAATCGAATTGCTTTTCACCCTCGAAGACCGTACCGGCTTTCATTCCGGCAAAGCCCATTGAAATTAAATTATTCAAATCTTCAACATTTAATCCGTATTTTGCTATTTTTTGTCTGTTATAGGTAACGCTCATTTGAGGTAATCCGGCGGTTTTCTCCACGGTTATATCCGCAGCCCCTTCCACGTTTTGAATTGCGGTTTCAATTTCCTTTGCTTTTTTGTATAGGATATCCAAATCTTCGCCGAAAATTTTTA
>JALSTB010000100.1 GCA_026983955.1 Melioribacteraceae bacterium | reverse complement strand
CAAAAACGGCATAACTTCCTATGAAAACCAAATAGGGTGCGAGGTTGAAAAGTTTTTTATCCGCTTGTGGAATTACGATGTCTTCTTTTTGTATCAATTTCAGAATATCGGCAACAGTTTGGAGAATTCCGTGATAACCGACTCGCATGGGTCCAAGGCGGTCTTGCATGTGTGCGGAAACTTTTCTTTCTGCAAGTACCGCAACAAGTGCAAACGGCAATACAACCAAAAAGAGAGGCAATGCCGCAACAACAAAGTAGGTAACTATTTCGTTTCCGGTTAAGTTGTATAAAATTTCATACATTATCTGTCTATCTCCCCAAGTACTATGTCAAGACTGCCTAAAATGGCGATCAGGTCGGCTACCAAATGACCTTTACTCATCTCACCGATTACCGCCAAATTCACAAACGAAGGAGCGCGTACTTTCACCCGGAAAGGATTAACCGAGCCGTCGCTGATGATAAAATAACCCAGTTCACCTTTCGGGTTTTCAGTGCGTGAATAAATTGTCCCTTTCGGCGGTTTGATTCTTCTTGGTATTGCCGCTTTTACATCGCCATCGGGAATTTGATCAATGGCTTGTTCAATGATTTTTAGGCTTTCCTCCATTTCCCTGACGCGCACAAAGTATCTATCCCATGAATCTCCAACCGTTCCCATACGTCCGTCGCCCACGGGTATATCGAAATCGAATTTATGATAAATGGAGTATGGATCGTTCTTTCTTAAATCCCATTTCAATCCGCTGGCACGCAGAACGGGACCGGTAACGCCGTAATTTACAGCGGTCTCCAACGGTAAAATTCCAACATTAGCCGTTCTTTCAATAAAAATTTTGTTAAACGAAAGAAGTTCATTAAGCTCAACAATTTTAGGTTTAAAGTACTCTATGAATTCTTTTGTCAATCTTACAAAGTCGGGATGAATATCGTGCGACAAACCGCCGACCCAAATATAATTGTAAAGCAGCCGGGCGCCGCAAGTCATTTCAAACAGATTTAAAATTTTCTCCCGTGCGATGAAACAATAAAGAAAGGGAGTGAAAGCGCCTATATCGACCCCATAAGTTCCAAGCGCAACCAAATGAGATGCAATTCTTTGCAGTTCTGCCATAATTACACGAATGTATTCAACCCTTTCGGGCACTTCAATTCCCATCAAACGTTCAACTGCAATTGCATAACCGAGATTATTTGACATGGAGGCAAGATAATCCATTCTGTCTGTGTAAGGGACTACTTGCGGATAAGTCATTGCTTCGCAATGTTTTTCAAAGCACCGGTGCAAATAACCGATGTAAGGTTTAACGTTAACAATCAATTCACCTTCAAGTTCAACTACAAGCCTCAACACACCGTGGGTTGACGGGTGTTGGGGTCCCATATTCAAAACAAGTTCTTCAGTCTTTACATCGTTTGAAATTAATTTATCCATCTTCACTCAAAATTAATAAGGTACTTTCATTCCTTGATAATATTCTGGATTCTTATAATCTTTTCTCAACGGATGACCTTGCCAGTCTTCGGGCATCAAAATTCTGCGCAAATCGGGATGATTAAGAAACACGATGCCGTACATATCGAAAGCTTCACGTTCGTGCCAATCGGCTGCGCGCCATACGGATTCAACCGATTCGACTTCCGGTTTCTCCCGTTCCACCGACACTTTTAATGTAACTTTGTGACCTTTTTGAATGGAATCGAGGTGATAATAAACACTGAGTGTTCCGCCTTTTATAATATCGTAACCGTCTTCATCCTTGGTTTTTTCTCCGTTTGCATCGTCAACGCCGGCAAGGCTCATTAATGTATCGAATCTCAAATCGTCATTGTCTCTTAAAAATTCGCAAACTTCTTTTATGGCAAGCGGATCGACCGAGATTACAGGTTCCACCGGCAGTTCGGTTTCGATGCCGGTTATTTTGTCGCCAAATTTTTCTTTTAAAATTTCGAAAATTTCACCGGGTGTTTTCATGCCGTTTTCTTTCTTAAAGTTTCGTGTCTGATTTTTTCTTGCAACTTAATTAATCCTTCCAGTAATGCCTCGGGTCGTGGTGGGCAACCGGGCACATAAACATCGACGGGAATAACACGGTCAACTCCCTTCAAAACATGATAACCGTGTTCCCAGTACGGACCTCCGCAATTGGAACAGCTTCCCATTGAAATTATGTATTTTGGATCGGGCATTTGCTCATACAATCTTTTAATTCTTGTAGCCATTTTAAGAGTAACCGTACCGGAAATGATAATGATATCGGCTTGGCGTGGCGATGGCCTTGGAATAACTCCGAATCTGTCGAAATCGTAATGCGAAGCCGATGTGGCCATCATTTCAATTGCACAGCATGCTAATCCGAAACTTAGTTGCCAAAGGGAAGATAACCGTGCCCAATTAAGAAGGTCTTCTGTTTTTGCTATAACGATGTTACCGTCGGAAAATTCTCTATCTAATAAGCCCATATGTTCTCTTTCTATTCAACTTCGGAAACAGTTTTTTCTTTTACGGGTCTCGGTGCAATTTTCGGTTCGAATTTCACATTCATTTTAGGCGGATTGATTTTGGGTCGTGCCCATTCCAAATCGCCTTTACGCCACTCGTAAGCCATACCTAAAAACAAAACCAGCAGGAAAATTATTCCCACAACAAATCCGTAAACACCAAAGTTTTTATAAACCAATGCCCAGGGGAAAAGCATAACTACTTCAACATCAAAAATTATAAATATTAATGCTACAACATAAAAGCGAATATTAAATCTTACCCAAGGAGAACCTACGGGATCTTCGCCGCACTCGTATGTTTTCATTTTTTCTTTAGTCGGTCTGCTGGGGCGAATAATACTTGATGCGACCAATGCAATGGCAACGAAGCCTCCGGCGAGTAAGATAAATACGAAAATTTTTCCAAATTCTGTTAACATAGTTCCTTAAAAATTTTCCCTCAAAACTACTACGGACACTTTACAATGTCAAGAAATTAGAATTGTTGATGTGAAAAATAGGACTTTTTTGACTAATTAAAAAATAAAATCGACAAAAAAATCTTAATTTATTTTACCGGTCAATTTAGAGAGGATCAAACGGTGCAAATTTATTTTGGATATGAAAAATATTAAGTCGGTTATTCTCACCCTGGGTTTTGCGCATAAAAATACATCATCCCAGCGCGGTGAAAATTTGTTTTTAAAATTGTACAATCCCTCGTAATTGTATGCGAATTTGATTAATCTTCCCGTAAGATTGATAAAGTATGCATGGGTAAAAAAAGGAGCGTGCTGTTTACTTCTTAGGAACGGCACTTCGCCCAAACTCCATTCACGGAAATTTTCTTTTTTTAATTCCGAAAACACACCCGATACCAGCGCTTCCATTATACCCACGGGTGCATCCTTTTTCCTTAGAAGCAGTTCTGTATGGAGTTTGTTTCCCGAATTCACCGAAATTTGTATTGCCCCCAACCAATTTCCGTCGTTTCCTCTGAACACAAACATCCGTGTATCTGGAACGAATGAGGAAAAATACAGGTTTGCAAGTTGGGGTTCGTTTCCGTGAGCGGAATACTTTTTAAATTCTTCTATTTTATTACGGTTGGTTGCGTTGTATTCGAGTTCTTCAACCCTTCCGTGTTTCAGTCCGCGTTTTATCAATTCCCTCAACGACTTTTTTGCGAAATGATTCTTATCGAATTGCAAAACAGCTTCTTTACCGATGTAAATACTGCCGAATCCTTTATCTTTAAGGTAACTCTTTATTTGAGAATTGCAACCACGGATAATAGAATACTTACGGGAATGTTGTTCGATATAATCGAACACAAGATGCGGACTTGTATGCTTTGATATTTTTGCCAAGGAAATCCATTCGCATTTTTTGTGAATCGGAACGTTCACAAAATCGAGCGAATAGTTATCGTGCCTGATCCAACTTAACGGCAGCGTGGATGGTTTATTTAAGATATAATTTGAATTCACGTGCAAATAAATTTGGAAATTTTAGAACTGAAAGTTAACTAAAAAAGAGGCTACAAAAAAGATGCAGCCTCTTTTTTTGAAATTTAGAATTGAGTATTGTCGGTTGCTTTGTTGTAAATCCATTTGACTTCAACCCAAGCAGGATCGCCCGGGGTTCCGCCGCCGAAATTTACAATCTTGATTTTCGAGTAGTTGTGGTCGTTATCGTAAAGGAAAACATAATTGCTTTCACGGTCGGACATGCTGTTCGTCCAGCTGTCATCTTTCACGGGCGAATCCACACCGTCGTTGAGGTCTTGACCGTTACCTACTTTAAACCAAGTAACTCTTGTCATTTGGGAATGGTCGGATGCACTGCGGACGATGAATCCGTCGGATGAATAATAAATATCCACTTTGTCCTTGTCGCTGCTCGAAATTCCGTAAGCGTTACCCGAGGAAAGATCCAGTCCGCTCGGTTGATCCGCAGACGTACCAACGGTTTCGTACAATTTAACGGGACCGTAAACAACAAGTTCCGGGGTTAATGTAATACTAACTTTTTCCGAATGCCCGGGTGTAACCGTTGCCACAAAGGTGGTATCGACGTAATTGGTTAAACTTAAAGTTACGTTATAACTTCCGGCATCGAGAGTGGAAAAAGTATGTGGGGTTACAAAATTCGTATTCACTCCGTTCAACCAAATTTCGGCTCCGGCCGGAGTTGATTCCACTATTAATTCACCGACTTTTGGAGTAAGAGTTACATTAACAACTCCCGTTTCACCGGCTGAAAAGCTGACTTGAAATGTTGTATCTTGGTAATTGGTTCGCGTTAAAGTAATATCGTGAACGCCGGCGGCGGCTTCCACCGTATCGGGTGTTACTTTACCGGTACTGTTTCCGTCCAAAAATATCTGTGCACTATCGGGTACCGAAGTTATAAACACTTTTCCGTTATCCGGCGTTACAACGGATTCTTGATCACACGAAGAAAAGAATAAAAGTGTGAAAATCAAAGAAAGTCCGATTAATATTGTTTTTTTCATTTTACACCTCATTTGTTAAACTTATTTTTTCGTTAAGGAGAAACCGAATTTTTTACCGTTCACTTTCATAGTGAAAGTTCCCTCGAATTTTTTCAAATCATCCGAAAGCTTGCCTTCGTAAGTTCCTTGATACCTGCTGTGGAGAAGGTCTTTCATTGTAATCTTTTTGGTCTTCGGGTTGATTGAACCTTCAACCTTTTGCTTGATAACGTTTCTGTAATGAATTGTTATATCACCTTTGAATGCAGTGCCGTTTTGTTCAGTAATTACCAATTCGGTTTGTCTCTTATCGAATTTTCCAACCCATTTCCCTTTTACGTCTGGAACCACAAATTCAACTTTAGCCTCGGTAACGTCTTTGGCTTTGGTTTCGATTTCTTTTGTGGTTGCTTTAACTTCTTCTTTAGCTTTTTCCTTCACTTCTTCCACTTTCTTCTCACAAGCGGAGAAGAGTGTTGCGGTAATAAGCAGAACAAGTGAAAAAAATACAAGACGATTTTTTCGCCGCATGTTTCCTCCGGTATTTTTTTATTTAATTTAAGGTAATATAAGAAATTTCAATAGAAAAGAATGTCACAATATTTGTGAATATCAAATTTTGGTACTTTACTTAATGAATTGTATATTTGTGCAAAGTAATCCGGCGCGTTCGTCTAGTGGTTTAGGACGCCGCCCTCTCAAGGCGGAGATCACGGGTTCGAATCCCGTACGCGCTACAATTTAATTCCTCCCGCTGCAAAGTATCGTTTCCGGAGCCATAATTCGAAAGCGGGATCGAGTATTTCAATCTGGCCGCCGGAAATATCAATAATTTCTTTCTTTAATAATACCCGCTTGATTTTTATTACATTGCTTGATGCACCGAGATTATATTTTTTCAAAATATCTTGTGAACTGAAACCGTTGTCAATTCCGTCGACCAGCGCTTTTAAAAAGTTTACCTGAGTGTTACTCAGTTCGTCTATTTCCTTTTCGTACAAAATGGAATTCCGGTCAAGCAAATCGTTGACCGAATTATCAAGTGTCTTTTGATCAACGGTTTTTCCGGTATTGCTCCAAACAATATAAGCCAATTGCTGAACGTAATAAGGATGTCGCTTCATCAACGCAACAATTTCATTTGCGTATTTTCCGTTTATGTGTTTCGAGGTTTTCTCAAATTTACGGATAATGAACTTCACAAGATACTTTTGTTCGATTTTCGATAAATAAATAACATCCCCGAATTTGTAAAAAGGCATCGATTTGTTTTCGAATATTTCCGTTAACATGTGCCGCTTGCTTCCGAACAGACAGTAAACCGTATTGTAATGGTATTGCCAGGCTGATCTCAATCTCTTTTGAAACAGAAGGGGATTTTTGAAATTCGATAAATTTTGAAATTCGTCTATTGCAATTATGATTTTGATTTTTTTCTTCTTTGCAATTTTTTCGGGCAGATTTAAAATTTCCCCGTATGTTTTGTCTTTGTCTGTAAAATCGAATGAAATTTTAAAATCCGCTTGCGGATCAATCCCGAAAGAAATATTCGGAGTTAAAGTTTTAAGAAATTGTCCGGCGGTTCTAACCCAATCTTCAAATTTAGTTGAAGTCGATTTTATCACGCCGGTAGCAAGTTTACCGTAAAACTCTTTCTCGTCCCGTATTTGAAACAAATCGATATAACATGCCCTGAAATTTTTATTTCTCTTGAGAGTGGTTTTAATTGCTTTGTGAACAAGCGAAGATTTACCCCATCTTCGCGGTGAAAGCAAAACCGTGTTGATGTTATTTTCGAAATTTGCAACGAGCCTCTTAATATCCTTGGCCCGGTCGGTGAAATATTCACCTTCCACGACCTGACCGAATTTAAATGGAGATTTCATAATTTTAATTTAATGAATTTTTTATAACTAACCAAATGGTTAGTAACCGGTGAGTTAGTGCAATTAGATTTTTGTTTTAAGCTGTTTCCGGAATTCGATTGTTTCCATAAAATCTTACTACAAATATTTTAATGCTTGCGGCATGTTGCGGAGTAGTAAAATTGCTTATTCAGCCGTGTGATGTTATCTTTACCACTCAATTTATTATTAATAATATGAAGTTCGAATTAGAAGCCAAAGATACAAACAGCAAAGCCAGAGCGGGTAAAATTGTAACGGCTCACGGTGAAATACCTACTCCGGTTTTCATGCCCGTAGGAACGCAAGGTACCGTAAAGGCTGTTAATCAAAAAATACTTGCCGAGGAAATTAAAGCACCCGTTATTTTGGGAAACACGTACCATTTGTATTTACGACCGGGAACGGAAATTTTAAGAAAAGCCGGCGGTTTGCACAAATTTATGAATTGGAACAATGCAATATTAACAGACAGCGGCGGGTTCCAAATCTTCAGTTTGAATGAATTGCGAAAATTGAAGGAAGAAGGTGTTGAATTCCGTTCACATTTGGACGGTTCGAAACACTTCTTCACTCCTGAAAAAGTTATAGAAATTCAGCGGATAATCGGTTCCGATATTATGATGCCGCTTGACGAATGCACCCCGTATCCTTGCGATTACGAATATGCCCGGAACTCGACAGAACTTACTTCGAGATGGGCTGTGCTTAACAAGGAAGCGTTTGAAAAATCCAAACCTCTCTACGGATTCGAACAATCGTTATTCGGAATTGTGCAAGGGAGCGTTTATAAAGATTTGCGCGAAAAGTCTGCTAACGATTTGATAGGATTGGATTTCGACGGCTACTCGATAGGCGGATTGGCAGTTGGCGAACCGGCCGGAACAATGTACGATATTGTCGATTTTACAACGGGAATTTTACCTGAAAACAAGCCGCGATATTTAATGGGTGTAGGCCGCCCCGAAAATATTCTGGAAGCAATCGAGCGCGGAGTCGATATGTTCGATTGTGTTATGCCAACTAGAAATGCACGCAACGCTTACCTCTTTACTTCGGAAGGTGTGGTTAGCATAAGAAATGCAAAATACAAAGATGATTTCTCTCCGCTTGATGCGAATTGCGATTGTTATACGTGTCGTAACTTTACCAAAGCTTATCTGAGGCATTTATACATCGCAAAGGAAATCCTTGCATTGGAACTCGGCACGATTCATAATTTGACGTTCTATCTGAATTTGGTACGTACAGCAAGGAAAAATATAACCGGCGGAACGTTTTCATTGTGGAAGAAAAAAATTATAGATAAATTAAAACGTAATATTAATTCAATTATGGAGGAATAAGTGGAACTGTTTTTGGCAATGGCACCGCAAGGCGGTCAACAACAAGGTGGAAGCATGATTTCCACGTTAATCATGTTTGCCGCAATTTTCGCGATTTTTTATTTCATGATAATCAGACCACAACAGAAAAAAGCCAAAGAGCGCGAAGCAATGATAAACGCCCTTAAAAAAGGGGATAAAATAATAACCACCGGCGGAATTCACGGAACTATTGCCGGACTGGACGACAAGACCGTTTTACTGGATGTAGGAAACAACAATAAAATTAAAATTGAAAAATCCGCAATCGGTCAAGTTATATCGAACAAAGACAAATAAAAACGAAAGGCCGTTTTGATTGGAATACTGAGCAAGTCAAATAATTTTTTGGGAATAGGAGCCAAACATTCATCTTATCCCGTTTCGGAAATAGTTATTGTTCCGGCTCCTCTCGAAAAAACAGTCAGTTACGGCAAAGGGACATCCGCCGCCCCGAAAGCAATATTAAAAGCTTCGCATTACGTTGAGTTTTACGACGAAGAAACAAAAAGGGAACTCTGCTTCGAAAAAGGTATTTGCACTTTAAACGAATTAAACTTTGATAAAGTAAGAATTGAAGAAGCACTTGACAAAACCTATCGTTTGGTAAAAGAACTTTTATCCGATGGAAAGTTTGTTGTAACACTTGGTGGTGAACATACGGTTTCGTATGCGCCGGTTAAAGCACACTTGGAAAAATATCCCTCTCTTTCGGTTTTACAAATTGATGCACATTCCGATTTGCGCGATAAATACCAAGGCAGCAAATATTCACACGCTTGCGTTATGGCAAGGGTTGCCGAACATACTAAAAATATTACACAAGTTGGAATCAGGGCACAAGCGATTGAGGAAGCGGAATTTATAAAAAAGAATAAAATCAATACTTTTTATGCGCGTGATATAAGACGAACGTATTATGGGAAAGATTGGAAAAAAAGGGTACTCTCAAAATTGAATAAAAATGTATATATTACTTTTGACGTGGACGGTTTGGATCCCGCTGTGATTCCATCGACAGGCACACCCGAACCCGGCGGTTTGTTTTGGGATGAAACGATGGACCTGCTGAAACTCGTAGGGAAAGAAAAAAATATCGTCGGTTTCGATGTTGTGGAACTTGCGCCGAGCAAACATCACACGGCATCGAATTTTATTGCGGCAAAGTTGGTTTACAAACTTATGAATTACGCTTTTACCGGGAAATGATATAGTGAAATCGTTAGTTATTAAAATATTAGCATTTGTAATATTTATTTTAAACTCCGGTTTTGCTGCGGATACCGGACGTAACGGCGTAGTGTACAAAGCCAAAATAGAAGGAATGATAGATCTCGGTTTGGCGCCGTATGTCCGGCGTGTGGTGAATGAAGCCGGGGAGCAAAACGCAGCGGCAATTATTTTTGAAATTAATACATTCGGCGGAAGGGTGGATGCCGCTACTCAAATTAAAGATGCAATTTTGAACAGTAAAGTTTTAACAATTGCATTTGTGAACAAACGGGCAATTTCCGCGGGTGCACTGATTACTCTTTCTTGCGAAAAGATAGTAATGGCACCGGGTTCTTCAATCGGTGCTACAAGTGTGGTTGACCAGACGGGGAAAAAGATGTCCGAAAAAGCACAATCGTATATGCGGGCGGAAATGCGTGCGACTGCAGAAAAGAGGGGAAGAAGGAAAGATATTGCCGAAGCTATGGTTGACGAAAGGGTTATGATTGAAGGATTGGTGGATAGCACTCAATTGCTTACACTAACAGCTGAAGAGGCTTTGAAGTACGGAATTGCCGATACCGTATTGGAAAACACGGAAAGTATTTTAGCCGCTTTCAATTTGAATGGCGCTCAAATCAAAACCGTTGATAGCAACTGGGCGGAAGATTTCGTACGGTTTCTTAACAATCCTGTAGTATCTTCACTTTTAATAATGATAGGATTGGTAGGTTTGTTTGCCGAAATAAAAACTCCCGGATGGGGACTTCCCGGAACAGCGGCATTAATTGCTTTAACTCTCTTTTTCGGTTCCGGTTATATTCTTGAACTTGCTTCGGTTATCGAAATTCTGATTTTTGTAGCGGGTGTGATTTTATTGCTAATTGAAATATTCGTTATACCGGGGTTCGGAATTTTCGGTGTGCTCGGTATTATTATGATTATGGCCGGGTTGTTTCTCGGGTTGATATCCGATTTCCCAATGGTAGAGCCGGATTTATTGTCAACCGCAATAATACAGCTTGCAAGTGCGTTTGTTCTTGGAATTGCTGTTATTGCAGTGTTATTAAAATTTCTTCCCAAAACCGGCATGTGGAAAAATTTGATTCTCGATAAAAATATATCGGCACAATCCGGTTACACAAGTTACGAAAACTTCAATGAGTTAATCGGCAAGGAGGGGAAGGCGTTGACCGTTTTACGTCCGGCTGGTACTGCTTTGATAGACGGTAAACGTTTGGATGTTGTTACTCCGGGCGATTTTATCAACAAGGGCACAAAAATAAAAGTTATTGAAGTTGAAGGTTCAAAAATTGTAGTTGAAAAAATTAAATAAACGTTTTATAGTTTTTCAATTACATTTTTAGTGGAATTATAATCCTTCCTCGTTCCTTTTTTCAATTCACTGTCCGGATTTTGTGTTTTCATTGTAACTTCCATAGTAAAACCGGTTTCCGTTTCCGCCTTTTTCACCATCCCGTTTGTAACGTCGAACAAAACCGATCCGCCGCCGGTAATAACCGGTTCGGAAAATTTGTAGTCTATCCCATTCTCGTTAATGTGGTTTTCGCCTTTCCATTCGGCATTTAGCGAGGCGGCAATTTTTGCCAAGCGGTTGTTTCCTTCTTCTATCAATCCGGTTAATTTGTATGTTGCAATGTTATTTATCTGGAATGGACCGAGTGTGGAAGGATAAGAGAATTGCCAAATCGAATCCACACCCACTTTATAATCCGGAATTATTTTGAACAATTGCTGCACCAAAGGTATTACCGTTATGTTCTCCAATTGTTTTTTCATGTTTTCTTTGGTTTGCTTCGAAAGCGTATCGGGCACTTGTTGGATTTCAAGAACGTTTTTAAAAAGTTTATCGATATCGGTTGCACCGGTTACTTTTCCCATTTTATCAATCTTAACATAAAATGGTGTTTTCTTCAATGCTTCGTACTCCAAAAATTGTTGCCTTTCCCTTTTGCTGTAAAGCATTTTGGAATCATATTTTATTTTCTGTCCGTTAAAATCTATACCGGCTGTAATTTTGCTGATAAAAACACGGACTTCGGCGGAACTGTCCGGCTCAACCTTTTTCACCGTAAGGTTTATTCTGTATTCAACATTCTGTTCGATTTTTGTTTCAAGTGTGGTATCGGCAATAACGGTTTGAATATTTTGGGAACTGGTTTTCACTTTGTATTTGTGCTTATCGCCTTTGTTGAATTTGTACCGGAGTAAAACAAGCTCCGCTTTTTCGCCAGGCTTGGTTTGTTTTGCTGCGGTTTGTGTTGAACTGGCATTATTTTCGCCACCGGATTTTTTTTCTTCTTTTCCGCAAGAAAAAACAAATAATAAAATAAAAGTTATTAAAATTAAGTTCTTCATAAAATAACCTTTTAGTAAATTAAAAACTTCTTACGTTTCTTTTTAAATTCGTTTAATTCTTTCTGCCATAAAGATATAATTCCGGCCGGTTTTT
>JALSTB010000099.1 GCA_026983955.1 Melioribacteraceae bacterium | reverse complement strand
GATTTCTTAAAATTTAATTGCGGGGACCGGCGAGACTTCCCGACTCGAGGGACAAAAAGTTTAGATTTGAGAGTCGGGACGACCTCCTGCGTTTCCCTCAAAACATAATTGCGGGGCCGACGAGACTCGAACTCGCGACCTCCTGCGTGACAGGCAGGCGTTCTAACCAAACTGAACTACGACCCCAAGACTTGAAAAAGAACGAACCAAAACATAAAATTTTTTTACTTGTAAATCAAGAGTCTGTCATAATTTTTCGGTACCGAAACTTACTCCAACCGCTACCGCGGCTTGAACCGCTTGATCTGTAGGTTTGACGAGTTTCTGTTTGGCAATAGCATCCTCAATTTTCACACTCGAGATTTCATTTCCCTTCAAAGCAACCATTCTGCCGAATTTTTTCTTCATAGCAAGATTGATTGCGTACGTGCCGAATTTCGTCGATAAAATTCGGTCGAATGGTGTTGGACTACCGCCACGTTGCAAATGACCTAAGATTGTATATCTTGTTTCCAAATCCGTGTTCCGTGTAATATTTTCTGCAACAACTTCGGCAACACCGCCAAGCTGTATCGGATCGGTGCGTTTAATATCCTTAGCTCTAACAACCAGTTCGCCGTCAATCGGGCGGGCGCCTTCGGCAACACAAACAATACTGAAACGTTTTCCACGCATGTGACGTTGAATTACTTTATCATAAACCACTTCCCAATCGAATGGGATTTCAGGGATGAGAATAATATCTGCACCACCTGCTAAGCCGCCGTGAAGGGCAATCCAACCGGCGTATCTTCCCATCACTTCGATTACCATTACCCGGTGATGAGTTGATGCAGTCGTATGTAAACGGTCGAGTGCCATTGTAACAACGTAAACTGCCGAATCGTGTCCGAAAGTTTGATCTGTTGCATCCAAATCGTTGTCAATGGTTTTTGGAACTCCGACGATGTTCATCCCCATATCGCTCAATTTTTTGGAAATGTGCATCGTTCCGTCTCCACCGATTGCAATCAATGCATCCAAATCCCAAGCTTCATAATTGCGTAAAGCTTGCTCCGAGCGATCGACAATTTTAATTTCACCGTCGAATTTTTCCGGCCAGTGAAACGGGTCGCCTTTATTGGATGACCCGAGAATACTTCCGCCTTGTGCCAAAATTCCCGAAACGTCTTTATTATAAAGCTCGATGGCTTTCCCGGTTACCAATCCCTCAAAACCGTCTTGAATGCCCAAAACACTCAAGCCGTTATCATGTGCGGGTTTTGCAACTCCGCGGATTACCGCATTCAATCCAGGGCAATCTCCACCACCGGTTAAAATTCCAACTCTTTTTATTCTTTTGTTTTTCATAAATTTCCCCGTTTTATAAGTAAATTATCGGTAAAATTCCGTTTTGCTGTAATCAAATTACAAAATTAAGCATTTAATTTTTTTGTTGTTTTAAAATGTAATTTGGCAACCTCTTTTAACTTTTCCTTTCCGTATCGTGCAATTATTTCGTTTGCTTTTCCTTCGATATTATTGGATGAACCTTTGGGCAGGGCAATTCCATCCGTTTCCATTTTTTTGAACCAATCGACCATCTGTTCGCGCGCCAATATTGAAGCAGCAGCAACAGCCGTGTATTTTTCCGCTTTGGGAATAGTGTGAAATTCTATGTGTGCGTTTTTTCTTAAATTACTGATATCAAGAGCGGATTTACTGAATTTATCCGTAATGATAACACTGCATCTTTTCCTTTTTAATAAATTTCCCACTGCTTTTGAATGAGCCCAATTCAATAATTTATTAAGATTGCCGAATTTATCGTAAAGCTCATTATATTTTAACGGCGAAATGAAAACAATTTCAAAATTATCGGGGAAATGGTCTCTGATTTTCCCGGCAAGTTGCAGAATCCGGCTGTCGGATAAAGCCTTGCTATCGCGCACACCCATTTCCCTCAAAATGCTCTGTGAGTTTTTGTTAACATAAACCGCAGCAACCACCAAAGGACCGAAAAAATCGCCCTTACCGGTTTCGTCTGTGCCGATGTATTCATCCGGTTCGGTTAACTCATTCTCCGCAAAATCCAGAAAAGGTTCTTCGGTAAGCAAGCTATTAATTTCCTTGTAAAGTTGAGTTGTGTTATTCCCTTGGAATACCGTGCGCAATCCTTTTTTACCGAAATAGACAAGTACTTTTAATTTATCTTTGCCCGATAAGGACGAAACGGTAAATTCATAATTGTAATTTTTTTCGCTTATTCCGGAAAGGTTATATTTGCCAACCGATTCCAAAGTGGAATGTAGAAGATTGATTTTTTCCAATGCTTTATTTTTAATATCCATCGGGAATGTTTTTTAGTTTCGGAAACTAATGTATTTTTGATAAATTGATTTGAAATTTATTTACGCAAGTTACAAAAAATTATTTGTTTATTGAATGTCAATATGATAAAAAAAATAATAATATTAATTCTAATACTTCCAATTTTAAGTAAAACACAACCGGAAAATAAAATTGTTGCGCGAGTGGGAAAATACAGAATATTTGCAAATCAATTTAAAGAAAGATATGAAGATTATTTGTTTGCAACCGGAATGCCGGATAAGTTCAACGTACGTATGAAGATTCTGCAAGATATGATTAATGAAATTTTGGCTTATCATTATGCTGATAATTCTGAAATTTTTCGGAGTGACGCTTATAAAAAAGAAATAAACTGGTTACGTAAACAGGCTGTTCTTTCTTATCTTAAAGACAAGGAAGTGTACGCCAAAATTCAAGTAAGCGATAAGGAAGCCCGCCAAGCTTTCCGGAGAATGAACCAAAAAATTGCAGTTAGTCATCTTTATGCTAAAACGAAAGAACAAGCCGGCCGGCTTTACGATTTGTTACAAAAAGGAATTTCTTTTGAAAGCCTTGCAAAAGAGGTTTTCACCGATTCCCTTTTAAAAAATAACGGTGGATATTTGGGGTATTTTAGTTGGGGGGATTTGGATCCTGCATTTGAAAACGCTGCATTTAATTTACAAATCGGTGAAATCTCAAAACCGGTAAAGACTGAAAACGGTTATAGCATAATAAGATTGGAGGATAAAATTGAACGCCCTTTGCTGACCGAATATGAATACCAAACAAGAAAAAAGAAAATTATTGCAGCTGTTGCCATCAATAAAAAAAGACCGGCGGAGCGGGCATATATCGAAAGTCTGATTAACTTAGATAAATTTAAATTTAATGATAAATGCTTAAAAAAAATGCTGAGCGGGATTTTGAAAGATACCTTGCTTTCTGTAAAATCAAATTCCGAAAAAAATAAAAACTTGTTATGTGTTTCTTACGGAAACAAAAAATTTATGTTCAGTACCTTAAAATCCCGTTTGCAAGAAATTCCCGTTTACCATCTAGAAAAAATAAAAGATTTAAAATCGCTTAAAACCGTGATTAAAGGAATTTATCTTCAAGATACATTATTGCAAATTGCACACCGTAAGGGCTACGATACGCTTGATATTGTTAATCAAAAATTCAACAAAATGAAAATGAATTTATTTATGAAGTTGAAACAGATTGAAGTATTAAAAAATATATCTTTGCCCGATTCCGTTCTTTACAAATTTTATCAATCACATTTGTCTTTTTTCTCAACTTCCCGGAAAGTTTACATTCAAGAAATTGTAGTAAACGACAGTTTGCTGGCGGATTCTTTACACAAATTAATACTCGGCGGTGAAGATTTCGGGAATATTGCCGCGCGGTATTCTATAAATAAAAAAACAGCTGAGCAAAATGGAAAAGTTGGCTTTGTGAAATTGGATAAATTTGGTAAATTAAAAAATACTTTTTGGTCTTCTAATCCCCGTGAGATTATTGGACCGGTAAAATTAAAAAACGGTTGGGGTCTTTATAAAGTAATTGAAAGGGAAGAGAGCAAACCGATTTCATATAATAAAGTAAGAGAAGAAGTGGAAATATTGGCAAAATATTTTTACCGCAAAGAATACTTTGAAAAATATTTGAAAAAACTTTCCGGAAACATTTCCATTCAAATCAACAAACCGGTACTTGGCAATATAGTTGTAACTTCGCTTTATTCTAACCGGACGAAAAATAATATAAAATTTCAGGAGAAATAAATGAAAAGATTTTTACCGCTCATTATCTTTTCGATGTTACCTTTCTTAATTCTAAAAGCCGGCACAACCGGCAAGCTTGCGGGAAAAGTTACGGATGCAAAAACAGGCGAAGGTTTGCCTTTTGTTAACATAACGCTTGTCGGCACTTCATTGGGGGGAGCAACCGATATTGAAGGTAAATATGTCATTCTGAATATTCCGCCCGGAAGGTACACCGTTAAAGTGCAATACGTAGGATATCAAACCAAAATTATCAAGGATGTTATAATATCAATTGACTTGACCACAAAGCTTGATATAGAACTTGAAGAAACGGCCGTTGAATTAAATGAAGTGGTGGTGGAAGCTGAACAAAGCGGACTTCAAAAAGATATAACGTCGAGCCAAGCGTCGGTTTCTTCGGAACAGATTGAAAACTTGCCTGTAACCGAATTGGATGACTTGATCCAATTGCAAGCCGGGGTTACGCGTGGTGCTGGTGGCGATTTTCATATTCGCGGAGGTAGAACTTCCGAAATTGCCTATCAAGTTAACGGGATTTCCGTCACCGATTCATACGATAAAAGCCGAGGTATTGAAATAGATAACAGTGCCGTGCAAGAATTGCAAGTTATAAGCGGAACTTTTAATGCCGAATACGGTGATGCTATGTCCGGAATTATCAATACCGTTACGAAGGAAGGGGGAAGCCAATTTCACGGAAATGTAAAAATTTATTCCAGCGATTACGTTAGCAATCATACCGGTATTTTTCCAGGTGTCGACCAAATCAATCCACTTGCAAATTATAACTTTCAAGGAAGTTTAAGCGGTCCGGTTTTACCCGGTAATAAATTCAACTTCTTCTTGAATGCCCGTTATGTTTATAACGACGGTTATCTCTACGGAATTCGAAAATTCACTCCAACGGGAGCTCCGGGTGACGGGAAATTCGTTCCAATGGATTTTGACCGGAGGATTATCGGGTTGGCTAATTTAAGCATTTATCCTTTTAAGTCTTTAAAAATTAACTTGGAAGGTTTATTTTCCGATTCGAAATTTAAAGATTACAACCATGCTTTTAAACTGAATCCCGATGGAGATGTAAATAAATTCTCAACAAGTTACACAACAACTTTAACAATTACCCACACATACTCACAATATTCTTTTTACACTGTAAAAGCATCATACTTTAACAGGGAATTTAACGAGTACCTTTATCCCGATCCGCACGATCCGAGATACTTGCACCCCGATTCATTGCGGACTGTAAGCTATGCGTTTTTAAGCAAGGGTACAAACAACCACCGGTTTTTCAGGCGTACCCAAACTTTGTTGGCAAAATTCGATTATACTAGTCAGGTAAGCGAACACCATCTTGTCAAATTCGGCGGTGTGTTCAAAACCCATAAATTGAAATTTGACGATTACAATTTGGAACCGAAGAAAATCAACGGTATTCCGGTTGAACCTTTCGAACCCGCCATTCCGGATGTTACTTCGCTTAACAGGGATAAATATGAAAACGAGCCTGTTGAAGCTTCAGCATACATTCAAGATAAAATAGAATATGAAGATGTAATCATAAATATCGGTTTGAGGTTCGATTATTTCAATTCGCGCGGAAAGATTTTGGCCGATCCTTCCGACCCCAATATTTATGCACCCTTGCGACCCGGCCTGGATTCACTTTCACTTGCCGCACGCGAAAAATATTTTTACAAAAATGCGAAACCTAAATTCCAGTTGGGTCCAAGGTTCGGTATTGCCTATCCGATTTCGGCAAGCGGAGTTATTCATTTTTCTTACGGACACTTTTTACAAGTACCTCCTTTTTTATATTTGTTTAACAAAGGAACGTACAAAGTTCCTACCACAGGCGGACCTTACGGACCGTTTGGAAATCCCGATATCGAACCGCAAAAAACCGTCATGTATGAATTGGGATTAAGACAGCAATTCGGCAATGATTTCCTTGTTGATGTTACTATGTTCTACCGTGACATTAGAGATTGGGTTACCGCCGGTCCTTTTATCGAAACAAGGAACGGTGTTGCATATTCGATATATACCAATAAAGATTATGCAAATGTTAAAGGAATTACTCTTAATCTAAACAAACGGTTTACTAACAACTGGGCATTCGACCTTAATTATACTTTTCAATTTGCGGAAGGGAGCAACTCCACCCCGGAAGAAGAATTTTTTGCTCAACTCGGTAACAACGAGCCTACGCTTTACTT
Source organism: Melioribacteraceae bacterium (assembly GCA_026983955.1). Taxonomy (GTDB): domain Bacteria; phylum Bacteroidota; class Ignavibacteria; order Ignavibacteriales; family Melioribacteraceae; genus BMS3ABIN04. The sequence goes on along the minus strand of JALSTB010000099.1, from coordinate 44,714 downwards.
GATTCCGTTGGATTGGGACCAGCGGCATCTGTTGAACGCCTCTCTTTATGTGGGCGGAAACAATTGGGGTACCAGTTTAATTGCCCGGTATGGAACGGGACTTCCGTATACACCTTCGGTTACACAATTTACAGCCGATAGGGGAATAACTTCGGGCTTTACTAAAAATACGTTTAGGAAGCCGAATCAATTTAATTTGGATTGGAAATTTAACTACGATTTTAACATAAGCGAAATAAGATTCACAGCATTCTTGCGGGTGTTTAATCTTCTTGATAACAAAACAGTTGTGAACGTTTTTACCGATACGGGTAAACCGGATTTTACAACGGAAGCTCAAAATGTGGGACCCGATCCGAACAGACCGAATACGGTTAAAGAATATTTAACCCGCCCGTGGCATTATGCTCCGCCGAGGCAGGTGCAAATCGGGCTTGATGTAAACTTCTGAAATTTTGAACGAGGAGGAATTAAATTATAATGGTAAGATTATTAAAAACAACCGTAGTCAGTTTGATTTCATTATTGATAATGTTTTCACAAAATTACGGTCAATACAAACCCGGAAAAGAAAGGGGCGATTCGTCTAAACGTGCTAAAGCTCAATTGGAAGGCAATCGCGTCCGCACAACAATACACAATTTCGGATTTACGGGTCGTACAGGCGGACAGTTTCCCATTAATGTGCAAACGCCGTACGAGTGGCCTAAGAACACCGGTAAAGTTTATTTGGCGCTTACTGCAATTTTTGTAGGTGGCGAAGTTATTGATAAAGACGGCAACCCGTTGAAAATTGTTGATGTACCGACGTTCAGAAATTCCCCCGAAGGTACAAGTTGGAATTTTGAACCCGTTCCGGGTTATTACAACGATGACAGACCAGTCCGTTCAATCGCAACAAGTGTGGATGAAACAACATGGCCGGCTTTTTGGCCTGATAAAACTCAAGATGAAGTTGATCCCGGTTGGAAAGGAAGCTGGAACGGTTTGGGCGGAAAGAACGATTTTAGAGCCGACCAGGAAATTTTTTACCGTATGTCCGACGATAAATACACACGCTACAGCGAACAGGGATTGTTTTATCCCGATACTACAGATTTAACCCGGGGCGGTTTGGGATTAATCATCGATGTGCGCGCTTTGGCTTGGTCGCAAGTTTTGGTTCAAGATGCAATTTATGTTCTTCACACAATTAAAAACGATGGAACAAGTGAAATACCGAAAGTTGCGGTTACCGCTTGGCATGCCGATTTTGTTGGCGGAAACGGAGATTCCCAGGATGATATTTCCGAATTCGATCTGCTTCAAGATATCGGTTTCAGTCGCGATAGAGATAACCGCGCACCCGATTTCGGCAATGATCCGGTCGGTATTGTGGGGCAAGTTTTTCTTGAAACTCCCGGCAACTCCCGTGACAGAATTGATAACGACGGTGACGGCGAAGAGTTCGGTCCCAAAGTTTCACCCGAGTTGTTGGTCGGTGAAGATCCCGATAACCTTATCGATGATAACGGAAACGGTTTGATAGATGAAAACGAAACCCACATTCCTTTTCAAAATCAAGTGGGTGTTACTTATGCCGATGGCATAGACCAAAACGGTGACGGTGAAGATAACAGTCCCGTCGTTACCCAGGCAATGATCGATCTTGCACAGAACGATCAATGGAAACGCTGGCCCAGAAATCCTGAAAACGACTCAATACAAAACGGAAAAGTCCATCTTTTAATGGTGGAACAAGACGATTTGGGATATAAATTTGCCGACGGAATCGATAACGACGACGACGGCGAGCCCGGAAGCCCCGTGGTAACTCAAGAAATGATTGATGCGGCAAGTAACGACGCACCCTACTTCCGTTATGTTGTTCCCGGAACGGGAGTAATTCTATACGACTTGAAAGCTGAAGATTTGGGTAAAAAATATGCCGACGGAATTGATAACGACGGCAATGGTGCCGTTGATGAAAACATCGATGAAAGAATTGATGAAATGATTGACGAAGAACGGGACAACGGAATAGACGACGATGGCGACTGGAATCCCTTAACCGATGACGTAGGTCTGGACGGAGTAGCCGATACGGGCGACAAAGGAGAAGGCGACGGAAGACCCACAACCGGTGCACCTTTCGGATTGCCCGGCGAGCCGAATGTGGATGTTACCGACATTTCCGAAACGGATCAAATAGGTATTACCAATGCCCAGTACGAACCTGCCGGTTCCATTAATTTTAATTCCATTACTGATGTGGAATTATGGTTTAAGCTTATGCGACCCGGGCATTTTTACGATCCGCAAGTTGTTACCGCAGGTGAATACGATTTGTTTATTTCATCAAGCTACTTCCCTTTGCGACCCGGCGAAATTCACCCCTTTTCCGTTGCCGTGGTTCTGGCTAACGGTCCTGCCAACGATCCGGACGGTGAAATAAGAAAGAAAGAAATTATCAGAAAAACCGTGAGAGTCAGGGAAACTTACGAAAACGATTATCAATTTGCCAATGCCCCGTTAACCCCAACGCTTACAGCTGTACCGGGCGATAACAAAGTGATTTTATCGTGGGATGATGTAGCCGAATCTTCGTTCGATTCCTACATAAACAAAATCGGCGGCAACGGGCACGATTTTGAAGGATATAAAATTTACCGCTCGCAAGATCCCGCATTTCAAGATATAGAAAATATAACAAGCGGTTTCGGAAATCCGATTTTCAAAAATGCAATAGCACAATTCGATTTGGTTGACGAATATTCCGGTTTCGATTCGGTTGGAATTGACGGCGTGCATTACTACCTTGGTAACAACAGCGGAATAAAGCATACGTTTGTCGATACCACCGTTAAAAACGGTTTTACCTATTATTATGCGGTTGTGGCATACGATTTCGGATATCCCGAAGGTGATATCATACCTTCCGAATCACCGATCAGAATTTCCCTTCAACCAGATGGAAGTGTACGCTTAGGTCAAAACGTTGCCCGCGTTACACCCGAAGCGCCCGCTGCAGGATACGTTCCGCCCACACTGGGGAAAATAGAACTTGTTGAAGGAACCACAACCGGTAAAATCGATTACGATATCATTGATATGAATTCGATTAAAGACGGACATGTTTATTATATTACCTTCGAAGATACATTAAAACTTGCGCAACGCAGCAATGAATCCGATACTTTAACTACAAAAAATTTCACATTAATTGATTCAACTGATAATGTTGTTCTTATAGATAAAAGCACCCGTTTTTCGGAAACGGACGAACAACCCGTAATCGATGGTTTTCAGCTTAAATTTTTTAACGAGAAACGTGTGCAATTAAATGCCGAACAATCCGGTTGGAATAATGAAGACGTACAGAAATTCATTTTCGAAAAATTCGTTTTTGCAGGCGGATTGAAAGGAGAAGAGAGACCTAACGACTATGAAATTCAATTTGGTGATGTGGGATTCGGACAATCGACACCAATTACAATAGGCGGAGTGGATTTCCCGGCAAAGGATGTTAACTTTAAAGTGTATAACAACAGCATAGGCGATTACATTAAATTCGGATTTGCCGAAGTCGATCTTACCGGCGGCGAAGGAAAACTTACAGCCAAAGGTGCGTTGCGAGATAGAATTATTTTCCTCGAGCCTAATAGTGAAGATTCACTCGTTTATACATGGTGGTTTTATATTGACGGAGATACAACAGGTGGAAAGCGTTTTCCCGCAGCCGGCGATACTGCAACGATACGATTGAAAAAACCTTTCCTTTCTTCCGATGTTTTCCGTTTTGTTGCCCACGAAGCGAAAATAAATCCGGAAAAAGCAAAAGTTGAACTTGAAAATATTAAAGTTGTGCCAAACCCGTATGTTGCATCGGCAAGATGGGAAATTAAAAATCCGTTTAACAGCGGGAGAGGTCCCCGTTCAATCCACTTTACCCATTTACCGGCAAAGTGTACAATCAGGATTTTTACAGTGAACGGGGAGTTGGTTAAAACAATTGAACATAACGAGCCGTATAACGACGGTTCGGAATACTGGGACTTGTTAACGAAAGATAATCTCGGTGTATCGTACGGTGTTTACATTTATCATGTGGATGCGCCGGGAATCGGACAGAAAATCGGCAAGTTTGCAATAATAAAGTAGAAACTTAAAACTTGAAATATATTCAAGGAGAATAAGGTGTTGAAAATTAAAAATTTTTTCTTGGTACCGGTTTTATTTTTAGCTCTTACCTTTACCGTATTTCCGCAAAGTATAAGTAAAACCGGAACAACGGCAGCTAAATTTTTAAGCATCGGAATCGGACCGCGTGCCAATGCAATGGGAGGCGCATTCAGCGCGGTAAGCAACGATGCCACTGCAATGTATTGGAATCCGGCCGGCCTAGGTGATATTAACGAATATCAAGGGGTTTTCAATTATACAAAATTGTTTGCAGATATCAATTTAAGTTATTTCGGAGCCGTAATTCCTTTGGGTGATTTGGGCACTGCAGGATTTAACATCAGTGCACTGAACTTCGGTGAAATGGAAATTACAACAGAACTTGAACCCGAGGGAATCGGGACCACTTTTTCAGCATCAAGTTATGCCTTCGGAATTTCTTTTGCACGGCACATTACAGATAAATTTGTAATCGGTGCAAACGTCAAATACATCCGTGAAACTATTTTTAACTCGTACGCAGACGGTTTTGCCGTCGATATCGGAACGATTTTTTTAACCCCGTTTTGGGGAATTAAGTTTGCCAGCTCAATTTCGAATTTCGGAACTAAAATGCAAATTAGCGGCGATGACCTTTTGGTGCGGTATGACCAGGACCCGACAACATCCGGCAATAATGAAACGGTCGATGCATTTTTGGCTACGGACAGATTCGAATTACCGTTAAAATTACAAATCGGTCTTTCACGCGAGTTTGAAATAAGTGACGGAAATAATTTTCTTCTGGCAATAGACGCAAATTATCCGAACGATAACAAACAATGGGTGAACGTTGGTGGTGAGATAAACTTGTTTAATAAATTGATTTCATTGCGGGGTGGATATAAAACTTTATTTCTCGCTGATAGTCAAGAAGGTTTAACCTTGGGATTCGGTATAAACTATAAATTACAAGATTCATTCGGTGTGCGGGTCGGTTATGCTTATCAGAAGTTCAAATTTTTAGATAATAATCATAGTTTTGGAATATTGCTAACTTTCTGATATATTTAATTAAATACAAACATAATATCCACTAACTATCACAGGAGTGCTTTATGAAAAAATCTTCAATATTTTTAGCACTTCTTTTGTTCGGAGCATTCAGTTTGATTAATGCTCAGAACGTTAATGTCACTTTCCAAGTGGACATGCGCGTTCAAGCGGCAAAAGGAGCGTTTAATCCTGCTTCCGACGGCGTCTCCGTTCGCGGCAGCTTTAACGATTGGGGCGAAACCGCAATGGCCGACGACGACGGTGATTCGGTTTACGTTGCAGTGATTTCGGTTGCAGCAGACACAAGCTATGAGTACAAATTTTACCATAGCGGAAACGGCGGTACATGGGAAGACGGAGCAAACAAATCTTTGGTTGTCGGCTCTGCCGATACAACTTTGCCGGTAGTGTTCTTTAACGGCGAAGAAATGCCTTCGGGCGACCCGGCTCCGGTTACGTTCAATGTTGACATGCGAATTCCGATTCGCAAAGGGGATCTCGATCCTGCTCAAGATACCGTAAGGGTTGCCGGCTCCTTCAACGGATGGTCGACCGCTGCCGATAACATGACCGATGACGACGGTGATTCGACCTACACAGTTACGGTCGATATCAATTCGGCACAAAAAATCGAATTTAAGTTTATTTTCGTTTCCGGTTCTTCCGGTTCTGTTACTTGGGAAACCATACCGAACAGAACATACTGGGTTGTGGACGGAGCCCAAGAATTTTCCGCTTTCTGGGATGATATCGATCCCGATGTGCAGCTTGCCGACGGAAATATTACCTTTACGGTCGATATGTCCGTTATGAGTGAAGTTGGAATTTACGACAATGCATCCGATTCTCTTCAAGTACGCGGTGGATTTAACGGTTGGAGCGATTCCGAACCCGATAAATCGTTGATGCAACAAAACTTCCTCAATCCCGATGAGTGGTTCTTAACCGTTCCATTTGTTCAAACCCCGGTGGGAAGTGAACAAAGCTGGAAATTCTTTGTAAAGAAAGCAGATCCGAATACAATGTGGACCGACGGATGGGAAAGACCGTTCTCGCAAGGAGGCGGTAATAGAGACGTCAATTTCGAAGGTGGCGATCAAAATCTCGATCCGATTTACTACGACGACGTTTTACCGAACTTTGTGGTTGAAGCAGGAAAATCCGTTGAGTTTACTTTTAATGTGGATATGACGGCTGCTGCCGATCCTAATGTTCAACCTCTTCCATTCGATCCGAACAACGACACCGTTTATGTTGTGTTCGAACAACCGTCGTTCGTTTTCTCGCAAGGTTGGGTCGATAACGATGAAATGAGAGTCCTTTCGCTCTCTGATGACGACGGCGATATGGTTTACACCGGAACTTTGGTAATTAACGGTCCTTCTTGGAACGGAGTTGAGTACCGCTATGCTTATTCAAGTCCTACTAACGGTTGGATAGCCGAACCGGCCGGATTTGGCGATTTTGCTTACCGTGTCCGTTACATCGAGCAAGAAGGTTATAGAAAATTCGTTCAACCTTATTCGGCTCCGCAAGACCATTGGACTGCACAAGAAGACAAATCGGATCAATGGGAAGCTGCACCCGCCGGCGATTTTACCGGCATAAAAGACCTGGGCGGAGTGCCATTGAAATTCGAATTGAAACAAAATTATCCTAATCCGTTTAACCCGTCAACTTTAATCAGATTTACGGTTGCAAAAGAATCTTTTGTAAGTCTGAAAGTATACGACGTTATAGGACAAGAAGTTGCAACTTTGGTTAACAGAAAAATGAAAGCCGGAAATTATCAATATACTTTCAATGCAAATGCATTGAGCAGTGGAGTTTATTTCTACACAATTAAAGCCGGCGATTTTGTTGCAACGAAGAAAATGATTCTTTTGCGCTAATGCAAAGATAAAGTCAGCGGAAATTAAAGGGCTCGCAAGAGCCCTTTTTTATTGTACGGACTTTATTTTCCCAATGCGGCTTCAAGTTGGCGTTTCAAGTTTTGCGCTTCTTTATGATCCGGATTTATTTCAAGGCATTTGTTAATTAATTCCAGCGCCTTACTGTAATTTTTTTGAAGTGAATATGCACCTGCCAGGTTGTATAATACTTGCGAATCGGAAGGATTGAACTTCAAGCTCTCTTCCAAATACTTAATGGCATCCGCAATTTTGTTTTTCGAAAGGTTTATTATTCCAATCCACTTTGCCGAAAATGCATCGGGTTTTATCATATACCGGGAAGTCAAATAAACAAAAGCTTCTTTGTATTTTTTTTTCGCAAGCAAATTGTTTGCTTTTCTGTTATAACTTTCCAGCATGTGAGGAAACTGGGTTGTGAGAACCACCATTTGATTGTGAAACTTGGGGAAGTTTTTATTTTTCAAATACCATTCGGCCATTTGCATTTGTGCGGTTTGCCAATCTATTTCTTTTGAGATGAATTTCATTGCAAGCGAATCCCTGAAATTTTCAGGTCTGATTATAGCAGCGAACGGTTTTTTATTTCCGGGAGAAATGAACGGCCAATCGTTTTTCAACAGTTTGATTTTGTAATCGGCTATAACGGAGTCGAGTTCGGAAAAAACAAAATTTTTTAATGTTAAACTATCTTGTGCTTCAAGCGATTTTATTTCCGGATTTTCTTTCGGAACGTAAACATTATGAACCATACTTTCGTAAAATGCTTTGCCCATCAGTTGATAACCGCGCAGCGTTGGATGGAGATGGTCGGTCATTAAATTGTTGCCTACAATGCCGTTTGGACTGTATGAACCGAAAACCGAATCGATGTTTACAACGGGAATGTGGAACTCGCTTGCCAATTTGTAGATAATCTTATTCATTTCTTCCGGTGCGCGAAACCGTAATAAATCCAAATCCTTTGCATAGCGGAAAAGCGAATCCGCAGCAATAAATTTTTCTTCCGAATATTTTAACTTCGCTTTTTTATAAACAGTGTTCGCTGCCGGCAATCCGTCTTTTGATTTTGAAATAAACGGATACAAATCTTTTAAGTTTGAAGTTAGCGTTGAGATAATAACCGGAACATGTTTTTCATTTATCATCTCCAGAACGTCATGCATATTGTCGCGGAATTGTTCGAGACCAAGCTTGTAAGTTTCCGAATTCAGAAATATGGATTGTTTTTGAGCCATTCGTGCCATTAACGTTCCGGTTGAGTTTTTTTTATTACCGGAAAGCAATCCGATGCTTTTTTGAATTATATCGCGTAAAAGTTGTACGGTTTTGAATTTGTTCAATTTTAATAACAAATTGACAAATATACGAGAAGTACCGAGCGATTCCATCGAGCCGACACCCAGAGCGCCGTAATATTCGTTATGTCCTGCATAAATCAGAATTAAATCCGGCTTTTGTTCTAGTACTCCGGGAATAAAATCGAGAATTGTATAACTGTTTACAGCAGTGAGTGCAACGTTAACAACTTCAATGTTTTTTTGCGGGTAAACCAGTTCCAATCTTTTTCTGATGTAACGGGAAAAAGAGCCGAGCGGCATATACGGATAACCTGCAGCACTGCTTCCTCCCAGAACGAATACCCTGAAAGTGTTCTGCTTTTTCTTTGCATCGAAAACATCCTGAATCGATTGCGGGACCTCTTTTACATTGTAAAAATACCGGCGTGCAACTTCCGGGTTAAGTCCTAGTTTTCCGTTGGACAATTCAACCCACATCCGTGTATCGGTACCATAGCCGGAAATTCTCAAGCCGGTTTCAAGCAAAACAAAGAACAGAACGGGAATCAGAAGAAGAACTAAATAGAAAAACGGTTTGGGTCTGCTTGCGGAAATCGATTTGATAAATTCTTCAACTTCACCGGTGCTTACTTTCAAAGTATCTGCAATGCTTTTGGCAGTTTGTTTTTTATACTTTTTCCGGATGTAATTTTTTTGTTTGTTCGTTAAAGCCATAATTTTACTTTAAGATTAAAATTTGATATGGAAATAATATGATTTTGAACTCATCGTTCTTGCTGAAAAATTTCGAACCGCTGATTTGATCGATTAATAAATCTTTAACATTCAACTTGCTCACCGGAATATTAACCGTTTGTGTTGCAGCGCTGTTGTTCAAAAGCACAAATACGTAATTTTGATTCAGTTTTCTTTCGAAACCCAGAATATTGTGCTTAGCATCTACATAATTAAAGTTTAAAGAACCGGTTGATAGAGCTTTGTTTGATTTTCTGATTGATATTAATTTTTTGTACCATTCGAAGACCGAAAGATCGAAATAAACAGGGTCCGGTTTTCTGTGTTTTCCTGACGGATGGGATTTTTCTGTTTCGTATTTTAATTCCGGCCAAACCATAGGTTTACGGTCATCCGGGTCGTCTCCGCCCCACATTCCGGCTTCATCTCCGTAATAAATCATTGGTGCACCGGGCAATGTCATTTGTAAGCCTGCCATCAAAGCTTGTTTCAACCGCTCTTGTTGATCTGGTTTTCGCACATCGAAATCCGGGTTTTGCTGCGGATTCGCGTAATGATCGTATAAATTATCCGGATTGACAATCAACGAAGCTAACCTTTCGGTGTCGTGACTTCCGAGAAGATTCATGAGTGAAAAATAATTTTCTTGTGGGTAATCTTTTCCGATTGACAAAATTGAATCTCTGAAAGTAACGGCATTTATTCTTAGTTTTTTATCAGATACAAAGCGCTTAACTGCTCTGGTGAATCTGTAATTCATTACTGCATCGAATTCATCGCCTTGCAACCATGCTTTGGCATTGAACATTTTGTTGTTTGCCCAATCTTTCCACCAAACTTCGCCGGTAAGGTATGCTTCGGGATTGATTGACTTGACGAGCTTTCTGAAATCTTTCCAGAATTTATGGTTTACCATATCGGCAACGTCCAACCGCCAACCGTCGATTCCGTCGGAAGGGTCGCCGTCACCGTCCGGATCCATCCATCTTTTAACAATAGCAAATATATGATTTCGTACCGGCTCAATTAAACCGTTCCCGTCTTCGCGTAATTCAGGCAAATCTTTCACACCGTACCAGCCACGGTAATCGAATTCGTTTTCTTCCGTTGCCGGATCGTCGAAAGATTTGATATAAAACCAATTCTTAAAATTCGAATTGTTTTGATTTTTAATAACATCTTGAAATGCCCAGAAAGTGTTGCCAACATGATTGAAGACACCGTCGATTATTATTTTCATATCGCGTTTGTGGAGTTCTGAAATTAATTTTAAAAACAGACTGTCTGCTGTTGTCCACTTCCAAGTTGACGGGTCTGCCGGGTTTTCTGTTGCCCAAATTTCCTCATCATCTTCCGGATTGGGTCCGAAATTGTTATCTATGTGCCTGTACATTGAAGCATCGTACTTATGGAGCGACGGTGATTCGAACAGCGGATTGAAATATATTGCCGTTATGCCCAAGTTTTGCAAATAGTCAAGTTTATCGAGAACACCTTGCAAATCCCCGCCGTATCTTCTAAGTCCGGCATTCCAATAAAAGTCTTTGCCGGTTTCCTTTTCCCACGGTTGAAGTTTGTACCAATCCGATGTCCACGGATGGTTCCGCCAGTTTTCCGGCACGAAATATGGCCATGCGCCTTCCATGTCGTCCGGTTTCGGGTCGTTGGATTTATCACCGTTATTAAATCTTTCAGGGAAAATCTGATACCATATAGCATTTTTAGACCACGCGGGAGTAACCGAATTTTGTGCGAGGACTAATTCCGCGTAACTTAACAAAATTGAGATTAATAAAGCAGGCAGAAACAAGTATTTTGATTTTTTCATCCTTCACCAATGTTTGAGTAAACCAAATATAAAAAAAATGTGTGTCCGGTATTTAGGTTGTACGAAAAAAATAATTTTGTATTTTTGGGTTTATTCGATAACCGGATACTTAAAGAATGAATATATTGGGTATATCGGCATTTTATCACGATAGCGCCGCTTGCTTGGTTCAAGATGGAAAAATTGTTTCCGCTGCCCAGGAGGAAAGATTCACAAGGAAAAAACATGATTATAATTTCCCGGCAAATGCAATAAAATTTTGCCTTGAAAATTCCAAATTGAAAACCGGAGACATCGATTACGTTGTTTTTTATGATAAACCGTTCCTCAAGTTCGAAAGATTATTGGAAACTTATCTAACATTTGCACCACGCGGAATAAAATCTTTTATAAAATCAATGCCGCTCTGGATTAAGCAAAAATTATGGATGAAAGAATTAATCCGTAAGGAACTTGAATATCAAGGTAAAGTTTTATTTCCCGAACATCACCAATCGCATGCAGCATCTGCATTTTATCCTTCCCCTTTTCAGCGCGCCGCCATTTTAACTTTGGACGGGGTAGGCGAGTGGACGACAACAAGTTTCGGAATTGGTAAAGACAATTCCATCGAAATTATTGCGGATATCAGATACCCGCATTCACTTGGACTTCTTTATTCCGCATTTACATATTACACCGGCTTTAAGGTAAACTCCGGCGAATACAAAGTTATGGGTTTGGCGCCTTACGGCGAGCCTGAATATGTTGATATTATTTTGGATGAACTGGTTGATTTGAAAGAAGACGGCTCGTTTAAAATGAATATGGAATACTTTAACTATAATGCCGGCTTGACAATGACAAATGAAAAGTTTCACAATCTTTTCGGAGGACCACCTCGGAAACCGGAAACCGAATTAACACAAAGGGAAATGGATTTGGCGCGGTCGGTACAAGAAGTAACAGAAGAAATTATGCTGCGTATGGCTAAGCATGTTAAGCGGGAAACGGGAGAAAAGTATCTTTGTCTTGCCGGCGGTGTGGCTCTCAATTGCGTCGCCAACGGAAAAATTCTGCGGGAAAATATTTTCGATGATATTTGGATACAACCTGCAGCCGGGGATGCCGGCGGTGCGCTCGGTGCCGCATTGTTTGTGTGGCATCAATATTTAAATAATGAAAGAACAGCCGACGGAGTAAGCGATACACAACAAGGTTCTTATTTGGGACCCGGATTTTCCGATGAAGAAATTGAAGACTACTTGAAAACCAACAATATTCCTTTCATTAAACGAAGTGAAGATTACGTAGTTGAAACGGCGGCAGATTTAATTAACGAACAGAACGTGGTCGGGTGGTTTCAAGGTAGAATGGAATTCGGACCGCGTGCACTCGGCTCCCGTTCGATTTTGGGCGATGCCCGTTCGCCGGAAATGCAAAGGAAAATGAATTTGAAAATAAAATACCGCGAGAGTTTTCGGCCCTTTGCACCTTCGGTTTTGTATCATAAAGTTTCGGAGTATTTTGAATTGGATAGACCGAGTCCGTATATGTTGTTGGTTGCAAATGTTGCGAGGCAAAAAAGGAAGGTAGTTGAAAACGAGAATCAATTGCACGGCTTGGAAAAATTAAAAGTAGTCCGCTCGGAAATACCTGCCGTAACTCATGTGGATTATTCAGCTAGGATTCAAACCGTGCATAAAGAAACAAATACTAAATATTTTAAACTTTTAAGTTTATTCTATGAAAAATACGGTATGCCGGTAGTAATTAACACATCATTTAATGTACGGGGCGAACCGATTGTTTGTACGCCCGAAGATGCCTACAAATGTTTTATGCGTACCGAAATGGATTATTTGATAATGGGGAATTTTATCCTCGATAAAAAAGAACAACCGGAATTCAATGAAAAAATCAAATGGCAAGAAAAATTTGAGTTGGACTGATGATCAAAAATGAAATTAAATCAATAAACAGTTCCCGAAGTGAATTGAAAAAATTCGGTTTAACCGTCGGGAGTGTTTTTTTCGTAATAGGTTTGCTTTTGTTTTATTTTGATAAATCTCCGGCGCCTTATTTCCTGGTGGTTGGAGCGGTTTTGGTAATCCTCGGAGCATTTGTTCCTAAATACCTATTTTATATCCATCGCATTTGGATGAGCTTCGCAATTGTGATGGGATTTTTTATGACGCGGGTAATTTTGTCTGTTTTGTTTTATATTGTGCTTACACCTGTAGGAATTATCGCTAAAATTTCCGGAAAAGATTTTTTAGATTTACAATTTAAAGAGAACAAAGCAACCTACTGGAATTACAGAGAAAAAAAAGAATACAAAAAAATTGATACCGAAAGACAATTCTAAAGGTTAAAATGAGTAAAGTTTCAATAATAAAAGAACTTTGGGAATTTTTAAAAGTAAGAAAGAAATGGTGGCTTCTGCCGATAGTGATTTTTCTTATTTTATTAGGCGGATTAATAATCCTTACGCAAGGTTCGGCACTTGCGCCGTTTATTTATGCTATTTTCTGAATAAAAATACCCGTTTGTTTTATTTTACAGGAAATTTTAATTGCGTGTTATTTGAAAATGTTTTAGTTTTGTTTGCATAAAGATATTGTTGGAATTACAAAATTGAATCCTCATCCGCTTCTTAAAATGTTTTGCACGATCCTGAATTTTACAGGAGTCCGCCTATGAGAAAATTTTTACTTCTTTTAGCTTTCGTTACCATATCGTTCTCACAAATAAGTTTTGCCGGTACAACCGGGAAAATAGCGGGTTACGTTTACGATAAAACAACAAACGAGCCTTTAATTGGTGCCAATGTGATATTGGCCGGTACCAATATGGGAGCGGCAACAGACGCAAACGGATATTTCGTTATTCTTAATGTTCCGCCCGGTACATATACCTTAAAAGTTAACTATATCGGATATTCCGAATGGCAAGCAACCGGAGTGGAAGTAAAAATCGATCTTACCACTTTTATTAAGGCTAAACTTACCCCAACCTCAATAGAAAGCGAGACCGTTGTTGTTGAAGCACCGAGACCTGTGGTAGTGAAAGACATTTCGAACAGCCAAGTAAACCTTACATCCAATGAAATTGAAGAGCTCCCAATCCAAACCGTTGATCAAGTTTTATCATTACAGGCGGGAATTGAATTGGGTAGCGAAGGAATTATTGTAAGGGGGGGAAGTGCCAATCAAACCGTTTTTATGGTAGACGGGCTTTCAACTAACGATGAACGCGGTAACCTTCCAAGTACAAGTTTAAGCTTGAGTTCAATTAAAGAAATTAAAATACAAACAGGCGGATTCAATGCCGAATACGGCGATGTACGTTCGGGGCTCGTAAATGTGGTTACAAAAGAAGGAAGCAAAAACCGTTATACCTTTAATGCGATATTAAGATACAGACCTCCGGCACCTAAAAATTTCGGACCCTCGATTTACGATCCGTATTCTTATTTTAACAGACCGTATATGGACCCTGCTGTGTGCTGGACAGGAACGGATAACGGTGCTTGGGACGAATACACAAGAAAACAATATCCAAACTTCGAAGGATGGAATGCAATTTCCGAAGCAACTTTACAAGACGATGACCCCAATAACGACCTTACTCCCGAAGCTGCACAAAGATTGTTCGAATGGCAGAGAAGAAGAACCGGAAATATTGAAAAACCGGATTATTTTATTGATGTCGGATTTGGAGGGCCCGTTCCTTTTATTAGCGAGTATCTGGGCGATTTAAGATTTTTCTTTTCACATTTTAATGAAAGGAATATGTTCATTTTCCCACTTTCACGCGATAGCTATTCGGAAAATAAAACAATTTTGAAACTCTCGTCCGATATTACTCCGACTATGAAATTAAATTTTATTGGTTCTTACAATGAAGTAAAATCCGTTTCGCCTTATCAGTGGACAACCACACCAACCGGCAGAGTGTTGCGTTCCCAAGCCGAAATTGCTGATTTGCTAAACAGTAATACCGGCGCATCAATTCTTTACATGCCCGGCTATTATAGTCCTTCCGATATTTACAGAAGTTCTTTCGGTATTAAGTTTACGCACGCTATCAACAGCCGTTCGTATTACGACACTAAAATCCAGTATAAGCGAAGCAAATACAATACTTTCAAAATACGTGACAGAAACCTTGCTAAAATATACGAACCAGTTCCGGGAATTTTTGTGGATGAAGCTCCGTTCGGCTATTACGGCTACGGCGTAAATGCGATAGACGGAATGAGTATGGGCGGTTGGATGAATTTGGGAAGGGATAAAAGTGTGCTCTCCACCTTCAATTTCAATTTCGATTTTACCAGCCAATTTAATCCGGCCAATCAATTTAAAACAGGTCTGAGTTTTGTTTACAACGATTTCGATATTAATTCGTTTACGGACAACCCTGCAATGAGCACTTGGCGCAGAAGTTTGGTTTACCGTGTTTTTCCGTATAGAATTGGTGCTTATATTCAAGATAAACTCGAATTCGAGGGATTTATAGCCAATGTCGGATTAAGGTTGGATTATTCCAACTCGAATACAAAAAACTATGTGCTCGATCAATATGATAAATATTTCAAAGCCGGTTACGGCAGCCGCATTGAAGAAGAAGTACCGTACGAAAAATCCAAACCGGTATGGAATTTGAGCCCGAGGCTCGGAGTTTCACATCCTATAACGAAAGATTCGAAACTATATTTCAATTACGGTCATTTCAGGTCAGAGCCCGCCTCGTCATACAGATTCCGTATTCAAAGGGAATCGAACGGATTGGTGACGTTTATCGGAAATCCGAATATGGAAATGGAAAAAACGGTAGCTTACGAATTGGGCTACGAACACAACGTCATGAACGAATTCCTCTTGAAAATAGCGGCATATTATAAAGATATTACTTTACAACCCGGTTGGATATATTACCAAAATATAAACGGTTCCGTTCAATACAGAAAAGCTGCGAACAACAATTATGAAGATATTCGCGGTGTGGAAATTACCTTGAACCGTACGCGGGGAAAATGGATTAACGGATTCATTAATTACACTTACGATGTTAGAACATCGGGGTATTTCGGAATTTTGCAAGTTTACGAAGATCCGAATGAACAACGGGATTACTTGAAAACCAACCCGTACCAGTCCCGCCCCCATCCTCGACCATATGCAAGATTGAATGTTAGTATTCATCCCCCAAACGGAAACAACCCCGATTGGTTGCTTGATGATTGGTACTTGAACATTCTTGCAAGCTGGAAAACAGGCAGCTATTACCGTTACCGTGTTAAAGAAGGTGAAGAACGGGAAATACAATGGGTGGATAGATACAATGTGGATTTGAAACTTTCAAAAGTATTCCGGTTAAGTGATTTTATGGATTTGGAACTATTTGTCGATATAACTAATGTATTCAACTTCAAATATATGAGCTTTGCCGGATTTTCCGACAATTTCGATTGGCAGAATTATTTGGAATCGTTGCGATTGCCGTTTAAGGAAGGGGTTTACAAAGGTGATGATAAAATTGGCGATTACAGACCGGACGGTGTAAAATACGAACCGCTGGAACCAAATCCAGATAATGATCCTGCAATTGCCGCACGTAACGATGAGAGAATCAAAAACAAAGCATACATCGATAATCCGAACATCAAGGCGTTTACTTTTTTGAACCCGAGAAACGTTATTTTTGGTATAAAATTAAATTTTTAAGGTAATAAACAATTATGAAAATTCACCTGCTAAGTAAAACGGTTGTCAAAATTTTGTTTTTAGGTCTGGTGTATTTCTCACCTTCGATGGTTTTACGACTTGAAGCCCAAGTTGAGGCTACCGAAAAAAGGTACGTTCGCATTGGCTCACTGCAAAGTCATTTTTCGGCTTACGGTACCGAACGGGCGTGGAATAACAGATATTACGAAGGATTGAGATGGCCGGCAGAATATACTCAACAAGATAATGCGGTAATCAAAAGATTTTGGATTGCTTCGGACGATTTTACCGATGAGTTGGGAAATTTTTGGGATGTTATGGCTTTGTATTTTTCAGCCGGTTTTGTCGGGGAAACAATTTTTCCGGTTGAACTTAAACAAACAGCTAAATTCGAAATTCCTACCGTTATCGTTGATGGAAACAACATAAGCGCTCCGTATGTGAGCGATATTGATGATTACAATCCCGCTCAAATTCCCGATAGAATTATAACCAACGTTGTTAATACCATAATGGGTGTTACGGTTACCAGGAAAATTTACGCTTTCAGTCAACAATATCACGACAATTACTTCATAAAAGAGTTTACCTTTACAAACACTGGGAATACGGATTACGACGATGATATAGAACTGCATGCACCGGTTAAAGGTTTAAGAATCGGATGGGGCACACGATACAGCGTTTGCCGGGAAGGTGCACAATATATTCACTCCCAACAAGTTTGGGGAAAACACAGCTGGGTTACGGTAAGAGGGGAAAACTACAGCGAACATTATAACGAACCGATCACTTTGAATAATCCGATCGTTGATTGGATAAGATGCGGATTTCAATGGGCGGGGCAATATTCCGGCAATTCGTGGGATAACCTTGGCGGTCCCGATGTTTTCGGTACCGGACGGCTTACCGCTCCGCATCATGCAGGCGTTGCAATTTTACATGTTGATAAAAGCGCAACGGACTCTACGGACGATCCGGAACAACCGGTTACGCTTGGCTGGCATGCCGGAGATACTTATCCCGGATACACTTCAATTTCATTGAATGTTGTGCCCCAAATGGTTCAAATTTATTCGATGTTAAGCGGTAATCCGCACAAAGGTTTGGGTGGAAACGAAAGATTCTACGAAAAATACCATGAGACCAATCCCGATCCTTGGACGGTGCATAACGATCAAGGTGGAACAAATCTTTGGGTTAATTACGGTCCATTCGATTTACAGCCGGGTGAAAGCGTTACCATTGTTGAGGTTGAAGGAGTTGCCGGATTGAATAGAACATTATGTGAACAAATTGGTGCGCGTTGGAAGAAAGCCTACGATAATCCCGATGACAAAGGTCCTTTCGAATTACCCGACGGAACAACCACGGATGATAAAGATATTTTCAAAGATGCTTGGTTCGATACCGGCAAAGACTCCATAATGCTTACTTTCAGCCGGGCAAAAAGAAATTATGACATGCATTATATGATTCCCCAACCGCCCTTACCGCCACCGCTTTTTGAAATTAAATCGGGGGGAAATAAAATTTCTTTAAGATGGTCGCCCAGTCCTTCCGAAGGGGAGCCCGACTTCGGCGGTTACAGAATTTACAGGGCAATAAACAAAAGCGATACGGTACACACCGAAATATTTGCGTGCGGAAAGGGAACGGATCATCCGGAAATTGTTCATCAATTTGATGATACCACGCCCGTTAGGGGATTTGCATACTATTACTACATTGTGGCGTTTAACGACGGCAGTAATAATAATACGGAAGCCAACCCGCACGGACCTTTGCACAGCAGCAAGTATTATACGCGAACGACTGAACCGGCATTTTTGCAAAGACCTCCCGGCGAAAAATTGTCGGATATCCGGATTGTTCCGAATCCTTACTATATAAGCTCGCCGAAAGGCAGTCATTTCTCCGTTGAAGATGAGATAAGGTTTTACAACATTCCGGGTGAATGTACCATCCGTATTTTTACCGAGAGGGGCGATTTGATTAAAACTATTGTTCATGATGACGGTAGCGGTGACGAAGTTTGGAATTCGGTTACGGATTCACGACAAGTAATTGTAAGCGGAATTTACATAGTTCAATTCGAAACTCCCGAAGGTCAATCGATTTACAAAAAATTTGCAGTAATCAGGTGACTTTATGAAACAACGTTTACTAATTTTAATCGTTAGTTTAACATTTTTAATTTTAAATTCAAATTATGCACAAGATAAACTTGCACAATCGGGAATGCAGTTTTTAAGTGTTGCCTCCGATGCCAGATCATCGGCGCTTGCGGGAGCCTCCACTGCGCTTAATAATTTTGCCAATTCCGTTTTCTCAAACCCCGCATTACTTTCCGATATGACCAATACAATCGATTTTTCAGCAAACTATAACCTTTGGATAGCCGACATCAAATATAACTCTTTTGCTTTTGCATATAATCCTTACGACGGTTTGTACGGGACTTTCGGCATTGGTTTCACATATGTTGATTACGGGAAATTCGAAGGAACAATTATTGCCGATAACGAACAAGGTTTTTTAGAAACA
Organism: Melioribacteraceae bacterium; assembly: GCA_026983955.1. Classification (GTDB taxonomy): domain Bacteria; phylum Bacteroidota; class Ignavibacteria; order Ignavibacteriales; family Melioribacteraceae; genus BMS3ABIN04. The sequence continues at coordinate 25,489 of JALSTB010000099.1, read as the reverse complement.
AATGATTTTTCGCCGAACGCCTTCGCTCTTGGTCTAACTTATTCAAAAGCTTTAACGGATAAATTTTCGGTGGGTGGAAATGTGAAATTTGTCTATCAAAATTTGGGCTCTTTTACGATAGCCAGAGTGGATTCGACCGGTGAAAATATTGATGTTTCTAGTAATATGTCAGTCGTTGCATTCGATTTCGGAACAATATACAAAACCGGTTATAAAAGTCTTGCATTCGGAATTTCCGTACAAAATTTTTCAAAAGAATTGAGATATGTGAGGGAAAACTTTCAATTGCCTCTAACTTTTAATATTGGTGCATCGATGAATATATTGGATTTTCTGCCGGAAAGACTTGACGGTCATGAATTTTGGTTATCGGTAGATGCAATTCATCCGCGCTCGCATCCGGAACAATTGAAGTTCGGTTTCGAATACAAATTTATTAATGCACTCTTCATCAGAGGCGGATACCTAACCAACGACGATAATATAAAATTTACATATGGAATTGGCGTTAAGCAATTCGGATTTGCCCTTGATTATTCATATACACCTTTTAAATATTTCCAAAACGTACACAGATTTTCATTGAGATTTTCACTATGATTAAAACAAATTTAAACTTTTACATAATTATACTTTCTTGCTTATTTCTAAGAGAAGTCTTAATTTGTAAGGTAAATCATCTTTCCTTATTACAAAAATTAAGACTAAGGAATGGTTTACAACTTACCAAAATTCACATTCAGCTGTTCCAACCCGAAGCGATTAACTTTAGGAGAATATAAATATGAAGAGACTGGTACTTCTTCTATTACTAAGCAGTTTGGTTTTTGTTTCCAAAAGTTTTGCCGGTACAACAGGTAAAGTAACCGGTCGTACATTAGATGCAAATACCGGTGAACCCGTACCGTTTGTTAACATAATTATTATGGGAACAAATCTGGGTGCGGCTTCCGATATGGACGGATACTATACAATTCTTAACGTTCCGCCCGGAACCTACACCATTAAAGCTTCTGCAATAGGATACAAAAGTGTTATTGTTAAAGATGTCCGTGTTAAAATCGATTTAACCACCCGTGTCGATTTCCGGATGGAAGAAACTAGCTTGAAATTGGGCGAAGAAGTTGTGGTTGTTGCAGAAAAACCGGTAGTCCAAAAAGACGTTGCCGCAAGTGAAAAAAATATTTCTGCAAATGAAATTCAATCGTTGCCCGTAACCAGCGTTGGCGAAACATTAGGATTGCAAGCCGGTATTACAGATAATTTTGAGATTCGTGGCGGTGGTGCGGATCAAACTTTGTTTATGGTGGATGGTATATCCTTGCGGGATGAAAGAACCAACAAACCGATTTCCGGAATTCCGCTTAGTGCCGTTCAAGCCATCTCGGTTCAATCCGGAGGTTTCAACGCAGAGTATAGCAATGTGCGTTCGGGTATTGTTAACGTCGTTACAAAAGAAGGAGGAATTGATAATTACAGCGGTACTTTTACTTTTAAAATAAAACCCCCGGTACAAAAGCATTTCGGTATTTCGCCATACGACCCGAATTCTTATTGGTTAAGACCGTATCTCGATCCGGAAGTTGCGTGGGAAGGTACCGGGAAATGGGACGAGTATATGCGGCGCCAGTATCCGAAATGGAATGGTTGGAACGCTTTATCCGAAGGTTTGTTACAAGACAATGACCCCACTAACGATCTTACCCCCGAGGCGGCACAGCGATTGTGGAAATGGCAATACAGAAAACAAGGGGATATTAAAAAACCCGATTATTATATTGATGCCGGATTCGGCGGACCCGTCCCGTTTATTTCAAAACAATTGGGAAATTTGAGATTTTACCTTTCTTACAAAAGGGAAAGGGATATGTATCTTGTGCAACTTTCGCGCGATGCGATAACCGACCAGAGCGTAATGTTGAAATTAACATCCGACCTTAAACCCGGAATGAAGTTGAATATTATCGGTTATTATTCGGAAACATTCGGTACTACCCGCTCCCGTTCAGGGGGAACGGGCATTATGTCCAGTGTTTGGGATGTAGCGAACATAATTAATACATCAAGTTTTACAGTGCCGTGGAGATTATATACCAATATTTATTATGCTCCTACCGCAAGATATAATCACACAATCTCTGCAAAATTCACTCATGTTTTAAGTTCCAAAACATTTTATGAAATCCAGTTAAGAAAAGTTGGCACAAAATATTTTACGGCTGCACCCGAAAGGCGCGATACGACAAAGAAATACAGAATATTCGATGATTACTATGCTGATGAAGCTCCCGAAGGTTTTGAACCCGAAGCGGTTTTTTCGATTGACGGAAGTTTGGGAATGGGCGGCGCCGTAAGCACTTCGCGCGATTACAGCAGAATTAATTCCTATTCGGCCAAGTTCGATTTTGTAAGTCAAGTGGATAATCATAATCAAATTAAAACCGGAGCCGAGTTTGTGTATGATGATTTTAATATGGGCTTCGGGATGGTGAATTTCTTTTTACCTGAAGGAAATACCTGGACAACAATCGTTCGCCAACCTTACCGCTTATCCGCTTATTTCCAGGACAAAATCGAATATGAAGGATGGATTTCACAACTTGGACTTGTAGCCGAATACAGCGATCCTAACGGAAATTGGTACGATGTGGATTTTTTCAATAGAGATTTCTTCTCCCAAAGTTTCAAAGACGAACAAGATCCGTTATTCAAAACCAAAAAAGCCAAAGGAATTTTTACTCTGAGTCCCCGCTTGGCAATCTCGCACCCGATTACGGAAAATTCCAAATTGTATTTTAATTACGGGCATTTCAGGCAATTACCCACATCCGAAAACTTATACCGGGTGCAGAGAAATATACAAAATAAACTTGAAGTAATCGGTGATCCCACTTTACCATTAGCGAAAACTGTTTCTTATGAATTGGGATATGACCAAGCGCTTTTCAACGATTACCTGTTGCACTTGGCTGCTTATTACAAAGACATTACCGATCAAGAACTTTATGTCCGTTATATCAGTTTCGACGGCAAAGTTAATTACAGAAAATTAACCAACAACAGTTACGAAGACATTTTCGGCTTTGAAGTCGATCTAACCAAAATGTACGGTGATTGGATTACTGGTAATATTAACTATGAATACCGGGTTGGTTCCTCCGGATATTTTGGTGCTTTGTTGAATTATGAAGATCCCGCTGCACAAAGGGAATACTTGAGAAGAAACCCGGTGCAAACAAAACCCCGGCCCCAGCCGAGAATTAAATCTTACATTGATATTCACACACCTGTGGATTTCGGACCAAAATTGGGTGGCATGAATGTGTTTGGCGATTGGCATTTTAATTTTATTTCAAGATGGACAGCGGGTAGATGGTTTACGTGGAATCCGAACAACCTTCCTGGAATCGAATACAATGTTCAATGGAAACCGTATTACAACGTAGATTTGAAAATAACCAAAGTATTTCCGGTGGTTAAAAATTTGGACTTAAAATTTTTCATTGATGTAAACAATTTATTCAACTTTAAACATTTTTCGGGAATATCATTTAGAGATATACATGACCGTGAAGCGTATTTCAAATCGTTGCATTTACCCGAAGATGTTGCCGGCAAACTCGGTTATCCGTTTATTCCCGGCGACGATCAACCCGGGGATTATCGAGAAGACGATGTTGAATTCGTACCAATGGAATGGATCAAGAGTGTAGATGAACTGCCAACAGATTTCACCCCCAGTACACGTGCGGTCTATTACGAAGCAACCACTAAAAGTTATTTGCAATTTGTGAACGGTGAATGGCAAAAAGTACCACAAGACAGAATTGACAAAATACTTGAAGATAAAGCTTATATCGATATGCCGAATCAAACGTTCTTTACATTTTTAAATCCGAGAAATATTTTTATTGGTTTCACTTTAAATTACAGATTTTAATATTAAAAACTTAAAAGGCAAATAAAAGGTTTAATTATGAAGCATTTGGGAAATAAAGTAATCGTAACGGTCAAATTAGTCCTAATGTTTTTATTACTATCGGCGGGTAACTATTTTGCCGATAGCACCAAATGGATAGCTGTCGGTTCTTTGCACAGTTGGTATTCCAGTGCAGGTTGCGAAATTGAAGTGGGAAGAACACATTTGGTTTCCGATCAACAAGACGGTCTCCGGTGGCCTGCTCTCTACAGATACCAAGATACCGAGGCAGCTAAAGCACTCTGGATAGGCGTTACGAATTATAACGATCCGAAATTAAATAAAACCCTCAATTACAAAGTGGTTCACGTTGGACCAAGAGTATTGGATGAAGAAACGGAATTTATGCCCGTTGAATTTAAACTAATCGGAAAATTTGACCACCCTAGAGTTTATGTAGACGGACTGCCTGCCGGAAGGCTTGATTTTATGGACTTTGTGGATGAAGTGGATGAAACTATTCCATCCGACCGGATGATTTATAATGTGGTAAATACACAAATCGGCGTTACTATGACGAGGAAAATTTACGGGTTCAGTCAGCAAAACCACGATAACTATTTTATCTACGATTATGTTTTTAAGAATACCGGCATCATCGATAAAGCCGGAACCGTAAACCAACAAACACTTGAAGGTTTGGTAATATTCTTTCAATACAGATACGCTCCCACGAGGGAAGGCGGTCCCTACGGTTATTACTGGCTTCCCCAATCGACTTCTTGGGGACACAGTACGATGAACGATGTAATTTACGAACACCCTACAACAGGCGAACCTTTCAGAGTGGAATTCTCCTGGCTCGGCTTGCACTCTAAAGCCGGCTACGATAATATCGGCGGACCGAATGTAGGTTCTAATGTTATTCCTGCCGATGGTCATCTTGGTGCCGCCCAGTTTGTTGGTAACATTACATTGCATGCCGACAAAAGCGCATTTGAACCCGAAGACGATCCGGCACAACCCTTTACCACAAAGGTCATTGGGTCGGACGACGGAATTACTTATAACAACGACCCGTTTAACGAAGCCCAAATGGCTGCCGAATATGAAGCAATGACCGCAGGACGCCCTGCTCAATCTCATGCCCAACTGGTTGGTAACGGATTTGCCGATCAATACGGAAATACATCCGGTGGATTTTCTCAAGGACAAGGTTTCGGACCCTATACTTTGGCGCCGGGCGACAGTATTCATATTGTAATTGCCGAAGGCGTTGCCGGTTTGAACAGACAATTGTGCTATGAAATCGGCGGAAAATGGCTCGAAGGAACCGGTCCTTTTGTTTTGCCCGACGGCTCTTCTACAAACGATAAAGACGAATACAAAGATGCTTGGGTCTTTACCGGAAAAGATTCATTGTTCCAAACTTTTGAAAGAGCAAAGCAAGTTTATGAAAACGGTTTGAATGTCCCTTCACCTCCACCACCACCGAAAGAATTCAGCGTTATCTCGGGTGGTGACAGAATAATCTTAAATTGGGCGGACAATGCTGAATCGTGGCCGAATTTTAAAGGTTACAGAATTTACAGGGCTATTCATGTTCCCGATACTACTTATGAATTGATCTTTGAAACAACTCTGCCGAACTTGGTTCATTCATATAACGATACAGCATTGCAACGTGGCTTTGATTACTACTATTACATTACAAGTTTTGATGATGGAAGTACTAATGATATTCACCCCGGTGTGCCTCTTGAAAGCAGTAAATTTTATACAATGACGAACGATCCCGCTTTCTTGAAAAGACCACCGGGAAAATCTTTGGAAGATATCAGGGTAGTACCAAACCCTTACAACATAAGATCAAGGGAATTACAATTCGGTTACAGTGCACCAGATAGAATAATGTTTTTGGATATTCCAGGTGAATGTACAATTAAAATTTATACCGAGAGGGGTGATTTAATTAAAACAATAGAACATACCGACGGTAGTGGCGACGAAGCGTGGAATTCAATTACGGAATACCGCCAAGTTGTTGTTAGCGGCATATATATTGCCGTTTTCATTACACCGGACGGTAAACAGGCCATAAGAAAATTTGTAATAATTAGATAATTTGAGAGAATGTCGTTTCAGGGGATAAAAATGAATAAAAAAATATTTAAAATTCTGCCTCTTTTAATTTTCCTCTTTATTGTTAACGGGATTGTACTTCCACAAAATGATAAAGGGGAAAAAGAAAAACTAGCCCAAACCGGATTTCAGTTTTTAAGCGTCGGAACTTCCGCGCGGGCAACCGCTTTAGGCGAAGCTTATACTACTTACGAAGGACATTCGGAAGCTTTGTTTTATAATCCGGCTGGCTTGGCACGTATGAATTCGTTCCTTGGTATTGCTTTTAACCAAATGAATTGGATTGCCGATATAAAATATTACTCGGGAAGTTTTTCTTTCAATTTCGAAGAAGGTAAGTACGGCGTTTTCGGACTTAGTTTCCTTTCTATCGATTACGGGAAATTTTATTGGACGCAAGTCGATCCTGCCAGTGAAAAAGGTTACAAGGATATTGGTGCCGGGTGGGCTAAACCTACTGCTTATGCAATAGGCTTGGGTTATGCCAAAGAACTGTCCGATAAATTTTCAGTAGGTGGACAAATTAAATATGTAAAACAAAAACTGGGTACCAGTATTATTCCGGTTTATAAAGGTTTCGATGAACTCGTCGGAACGGAAGAACAAGATTATGCACTTGGTGTCTTGGCATTCGATTTCGGTACTTTGTATAAGACCGGTTTTAAAAGCTTGGTTTTCGGAATGTCGGTCAGAAATTTCGCTCAAGAACTTAAATATGAAAAGGAAAGTTTTCAATTACCGTTAACTTTTAAAATTGGAATATCCTTTAATCTCATTGACTTTTTCCCTGAAATGCAGGAAAACCACTCGTTTTTGGTTTCTCTTGATGCGGCACATCCCCGCTCGCATCCCGAATATATTGCAATCGGTGGTGAGTATATTTTTATGAATATGTTTTCCATAAGAGGCGGTTACGTTTCGGGTCAGGATTTGTATAGTTATTCGGTTGGTTTCGGTATAAGAACATTCGGTTTCCAATTCGATTATGCGTTTACACCGTTCGACGTTTTTAACAATGTTCACCGTTTCTCAATTGGCTTTGCATATTAATGGAGTTAAAAATTTTATAAAAAATCTTGGTAAAAAAAATGAAAAAAGATTTACAAATATCACTTGCTTCGAAAAATGCTAAGAAAATACAAGGAATTTTTCGATTCTTTTTGAGTGTAACATTCTTATTACTTGCATTTTCTTTAAATAGCTGTACGAACGATTACCCCGATAGCATTTATAATCCGGACGAACAATACAAACCGGACCCGGTGATAACTTCCGTAATTCCGGATTCTGCGCTGGCGGGCATCGATACTCTGCAAATAGCAGGGAAAAATTTCTCGCCGGTAATTGAAGAAAACAGAGTGTTTTTTAATGGAGTTAGAGCTGAAGTACTATCGGCAACAACTTCTTTACTTACAGTAAAAGCGCCAAACGTACCGGGTGATTCGGTTAAAATTCAAATTAACGTCAAAGGAGCTCTACTGTTTGCGGAATGGTACCCGTATAAAATGGACAGAGCTGCAATAGATTTCTTCGAATTCGGAAAATTCGATGATGCATATGCAATTGCTTGTGATCTGGAAGAAAATATTTACGTCGCGCTAAAAGGTAAAAAAGTAATAAAAGTTACTCAAGACGGTGAAAGAATCGATTATGCAACGCTCACAGTGGATAAAGCATCGGGAATGAAAGTAGGACCGAACGGCGATATATTCTATCTTAACGTTTTGCAAGGTATTTTCAGAATTCCTGCCGGTGGAGGAAATGATGAAGTTTTCGCAATCCTTCCGGGTTTTGCATTCGATTTGGATTTTGATGCAAATGAAAATATTTATTGCGGCGGTGGCGGAAATGCAATTTACCGCGTGAAGCTCGATAAATCGGTTAAGAAAGTTTTGGATCTTCCCGATATCTCAATTACTTCTTTACGTGTGTTCAACAATTATGTTTATTTCGCAGGAACATACGAAGGAACGGATGTAACTCAACCCACAACCGGTATTTGGAGAAGTGAAATTACTTCGGCGGACGGCGACTTGGGCACACCCGAAGTTGTTTTCGATTTCGACGCGAATTTTGTAGGTTATGCAATTAATTCAATAACATTTGCCGAAGACGGTACAATGTACATAGGGACTGATGCTCCGGAAGCAATTGTTGTATTGAGTCCCTCCGGTAATTTTGTGGGATTATACCCCGGCGTTATTGAACCTGTTTCCTTTTATATGACTTGGGGAAATGGTAAGTTTATGTATGTTAACAGAAAAAATAGTGAAGATCCCGAAAAACGTAAATTGATTAAACTGAATATGCTCAAAAACGGAGCACCATATTACGGAAGAAAATAAAAACCAATTAACAAAAAATATTTACTAACCAAATTATAAGGAGTAATTTTATGAAAAAACTTTTTTTCTTTCTTTTCACTTCATTGTTAGTGACATCATTGTCATTCGGCCAATCCCAAAATTGGCAATTCGACCATTTATTATATGATGCGCATTTACCCCAAAGCAATAGCTGGGGAGTCCACGGTGTGGCTGTCGACCCCGACGGTAAAGTATGGATAGCTTTACACGGAGATTTGGCACAAGACACACTTTTTACACCAAACGGTGATACTTTGAATTTAAGACCTATTTACATTTTGGATCCTGCAACAGGTGAACATGTTTCATTTTCACCACTCAGATTTATTGAATTTTCAGATGGTACGGTGGACACTTTGGGTGTAACTCCGGGTACCGGTAGCGGTAAAGGAATTAGCGTGGATAATGACGGTAATATTCTGTTCACCTCATATTCCACCGTTTACAGAATCGATTATCAAACCGGAATGGGATTAAACAAATACACCCCCGATGATGTATCATCAATGACCGAAGCCGTGCAATCGGTTGACGGTAAAATTTATGCCGGTTATGTGTTGGGTGGTTCCAGACCCGTTATGATTTTGGATAACGATTTCAATTACATTGGTAATGCTATTGATACATTAGGCCATATTACAAGAACTATGGAAATCTCCGATGACGGAAAAGATTTATATGTAGGTACAACTTGGAACGGTTTCGGTATAGAACATTGGCACAGCGATCTTCCGGGTATTGTACCTTTCACTGCTGTTGATACTTTCGGTAACTGGTACAATGTTTACGATCCGGTTGGCGACAGTATTGTTCCCGAAGTTAAATTATGGTCGAGCTGCTTGGATTGGGGTCCGGACGGATATCTCTGGGCAGGTGATTTAAGACCCGACTGGTCAGGTATTAAAGGCGGTATGTGGTATGTATTCGATGTAACCACACAAGAACAAGTTGATAGTGTTGGTATTCCATTGGGCGATTCCTCGGCAGGTGGCGTTTACAGTCCACGTGGAGCTGCATGGAGTAACGACGGCAAAACCATGTATTTGGCCGATTACGATTATAATATCGTCGGTGTGTGGAAAAGAGTTGGAACCGGTATCGAAGAAACCGGTGAAGGTATTCCGACAAAATATGAGTTGAGCCAAAACTATCCTAACCCCTTTAACCCAACAACGGTAATTAATTTCAGTATTCCGGAAGCAGGTGACGTTACATTGAAAATTTACGATATGTTGGGAAGGGAAGTAGCCACACTTGTAAATGAAACAAAGCAAGCCGGCTCATACAGAGTTACATTCGATGCATCCAAATTGTCTAGTGGCGTTTACATGTACACTTTGAAAAGCGGTAATTTCGTAGCATCCAAGAAAATGATGTTAATGAAATAAAAAGTCATTCGAAGAACAACCGGTGAACAACCGGTTGTTCTTTTTTTTATGAAAGAGAATATCAGATGTTTTTCAACCTTAATCCCTTATCCCTAAAAATACTTTTAATATCTATTTTAATTATTCAATCCGTTAGTTATTCACAAAACAATAATAAAAGAGAATTCCGTGGCGTTTGGGTGGCAAGTGTGGTTAATCTGGATTGGCCCACTTCGAATAATTTGAGCGTCGAAGAACAAAAAGAATCCCTCCGTAATTTGTTCGATAAAATTGCGGCGACAAATATCAATGCGGTTGTTTTCCAAATTCGTTCGGAATGTGATGCAATGTATGCATCGAATATTGAACCATGGTCGTATTGGCTTACAGGCAAACAAGGACGTGCGCCCGAACCGTTTTATGATCCACTCGAATTTGCAGTGGAAGAAGCACATAAACGCGGATTGGAATTACACGCATGGTTTAATCCCTACAGAGCTGTAAGGCAAGTTGGAAGCTATATTCAAGCGGCCAATCATGTAAGTGTTTTGCATCCCGAGTGGATTATACGCAAAGGTGATTTAAAAATTTTGAATCCCGGACTTCCGCAAGTTCGTGAATATGTAACAAGTGTAATTATGGATGTTGTCAGAAGATACGATATCGACGGTGTACACTTCGACGATTATTTTTATCCTTATCCACCTAATGAAATTACAAATGCTGATGACCAGGCTACGTTTAACCAATACCCGCGGGGATTTACAAACATTGAAGATTGGCGAAGGGATAATGTAAACGAACTTATTCGAATGGTACAAGATTCAATTAATTCGGTCAAACCTCATATTAAATTCGGAATCAGTCCGTTTGGGATTTGGAAAAGCGGAGTTCCCCAAGGAATAAGCGGATTGGATGCATACAGCACAATTTATGCCGATGCAGTCAGTTGGCTTAATGAACAGATAATCGATTATCTTGCTCCACAATTATATTGGCCATTCGGCGGAGGACAGGATTACGGTAAATTGTTGCCGTGGTGGGCTTCACAAACTAACGGGCGGCATTTATACTCCGGGCAGGCTCTTTACCGTGCAAGCGATTGGTCTCCGGGCGAAATTCCCAGACAAATAAGATTAAACCGTTCAACCGGAAATTGTTACGGTAATATTTTATTCAGAGCCCAAAATCTTTATGCAAACCCGAACGGTGTAACAGATTCGCTTACGGATAATTATTACCGGTTCAAAGCACTTCCGCCTGTAATGAATTGGAAAGATGTTATTGCCCCGAACGTTGTTGAAAATTTCCACTTTGGCAATATGAAAAAAGTAAGAGGTGACGGCTTGGTTTGGGATGTTCCTTCTATTGCCGGCGACGGTGATTCCGCTTTTATGTATGCAATTTATCATTTTAACTCCCCGTCTGTTCACGAAGAAGATTTAAACGATGCGGTCAACCTTCTTGCGGTAACTTCTAATAATTATTATGAAATTACTCAAAATGATTTAAACTTAAATAAACTTTATTTTGTTGTTACGGCGCTCGATAGAAATTTTAACGAAAGCGCCGGCAGTACTGTGGTTTATGCGGATTTGCAATCGCCTGAAATACCAACACCTATTTTACCGTTGGCCGGAGCCATAAATCAACCCGATACAATTAAATTTGTTTGGAACAATTCGGCTCATTCGAGTTATAATATTTTACAAATTTCGCGTGATTCCATGTTTGCAACAACGGACTTTGAATTCGATTCGATTTCCGATACGGTTTTAAGTCTATCGGGAATGGAAGGACAAACAAAGTATTTTTGGCGTGTAGCCGCCGGAAATATAACAGGAACAAGCGGATTTTCTGAAGTGCGCAGTTTTACAACAGGTTTCCCTGAAAAACCGGAACCCTTGGAACCTCAAAATCTTACTGTGGATGTTACCGTAACTCCAACTTTTGTTTGGTCCAAACCGCAAAGCGCCACATCATTCAGATTGCAAATGTCGAAGGGTCTTACCATTGTTCCATCGAACATAATTTTGGATACGTTAATTTCCGATACGACTTTAACTGTTGATTCTTTGGAAAGCAAAACAATCTATTCGTGGCAAGTGGGTGCAATCAATAAATACGGATTCAGCGGTTGGTCGGAATTATTTAAATTTCAAACCGAGACTGTTGTTGGAGTTAAAGAAGAAAAATTGCCTAACTCAATTGTATTGTATCAGAATTATCCGAATCCTTTCGGAAGAACCGGAAACTTATATCAACCAGTAACCACAATAAGATATACGGTTCCGGTCACAATATCACAGGTTAAAAACAAAGGACTTTCTCCACAAAGTTTTGAGCCCCAAAATAATTTTGTTCAATTGAAAATTTATGATATATTGGGAAGAGAGCTAAAAGTTCTGGTGAATGGAGAACAATCCCCTGGTGAATATACCGCAAAATTCGACGGAAGCAGTTTCCCGAGCGGAATTTATATTTACGTATTAAATGTTAACGGCAAAAGAATTAGTAAAAAGATGTTACTTGTAAAGTAACATTTTACCTAAAATACACAACTAAATAACAGGAGGTACCATGATACAAAAATTCTTTACAATTTTTTTGGTGATGATTTTCGCTGCCGGAATAGTTTCGGCACAGTGGGAAAATCAAGGACCTTGGCCCGATACATCATATATCGGCGGAACACACGGTATTGCTGTTGACCCGGACGGTAAAGTATGGGTGGCTAGCTATTTCAAAGATGTTCCATGGGCTGCTCCATCGGGCGATACAATTTTAACTTCGGGAATTTTGGTTTTCAATCCGGATGGAACCGAAGCCGATTTTTCGCCGATAACAACCGTTTCTACTTCCAGTGGTCTGGTTGTAGATACACTTAACGGTAACTGCCGCGGCTTAGGTGTGGATAACGAAGGAAATATTTTGTACGTCCAATCCAGTCCAAGCAAAATATTCAAAATCGATTATCAAACCGGTCAAGGTATAGCACGCCACGACTTTAATGATGAGCTCGGTTCCTCCCCAACTTCGCCCGCAGTTGATGCCAGCGGTGTGATTTACGTAGGACCCGTTGTAGGCGGTGGAACTACCGCTATCGTTATGCTTAGTCCCAGTTTGGATTTCTTGGGTAATGCAACCGTTGGACCACCTGCAATAGGCAGAACATTGGAAGTTTCGGCAGATGGTAAAACTTTGTATTGGATGCCTTTTACGGCACAAAAAATGTACATCTATACTCGCGATAATGTATTCAGTGAATTTTCTATTACCGACTCAGCTTTAATCGGAATGTCGATTGAATCTTCCGCATGGAATCCGGCAGACAGCATGCTCTGGGTATCGAACGATGCACGCGGTTCCGGTCCGTATTCACATCTTACCTGGTATGCATTTGATGTCACCACTAAAACTTTAGTGGATAGTTTCCAATGGACTCCGGCTGATGACGATACGGAATATCCGCGCGGACTCGATTTCAGTCCGGATGGTAAAATTGCTTATGCCGGAACTTTTACAACCGGAACACCTCGTATGGAAAAATTTGTTAAGGTGGGTACCGGATTTGTTGAAACGGGGAACAAAATACCCTCCGAATATACACTTAAACAAAACTATCCTAATCCGTTTAACCCGTCGACCGTTATTTCGTTCGGTATCCCCGAAGCAACTCACGTAACCGTAAAGGTTTACGACATTTTGGGTAAAGAAGTTGCAATATTACTGGATGACAATTTGAACGCCGGTGAATTTAATGTTAATTTCAATGCCGGCAACTTGAGTTCGGGAATGTACATTTATGAATTAAGTACGCCTAAAGTTAGAATCACCAAGAAAATGTTGTTGATGAAATAAAGTACGGACAAGAGGGTTCGAAAGAACCCTCTTGTTATTTGTAAATTACTTGCATGTCGTAATCCCATTCATCGAAGTAAAGATTTCCTCCCCGCCATTCCACTTCGCCGCGTTGAAAGTCAACCGTTTCACTTCTCGGGAAGATTTTTGCCGGATACAAAGGCTGAGAGAAATCATCATTAACGATCAAACGGTATGCATCTATTCCACCAAAGTAAAAATACTTAACGAAATTGTCATCGGAATCAATTAATCCGTACGACTGGTCAACTGGAATCCAGCCGATACCTTCGAAATATATTTCCGACCAATCGTGCAGGTTTACGAAACCGGGGTGCAGCATCCAACCGCTTTGCCATTTGGCTGGAATACCGTTATACCGGCAGAGAGTTATAAATAACATCGATTTAATTCCGCAATCGCCATGCCCGGTGGTAATACAATAATCGGAGATGTTTTGTATTGTTGAATATTCACGCGCACCAGCCCAAGGGATATTTTCAGAAATCCATGTGAAAATTTTTTTTGCTATCAAATAAGGATTTTTTTCATCACCCACTATTTTGCGGGAAAGCTCCTTAATTTTTTTAGTGAAAACAATATGAGGTTCTCTTTCCGAAGTATATTTTTTATAAAATTCCGTACCGGTTTCATAAGGTTTTATTTCCACCGGGTCGATATCGAATTTTTGTGCAAAAGATTTAAGTTTAAATTTAATGTTAAAAACCGCTTCCGAATCGTTAGATGTTTTCTCTACATAAACGGTTCTTTGTAAATGCTTGTTTGAAGCGATTACATATTCGTCCGGATCCACCGAAATTAATTGTACTTCCGTTTGACGTGAATTGCCTTCGCGTGGAAACGGTAACCAGCATCTTATAATTTCCCCAGTTGGAACTGCGGAGTTGTTTACTCTGAGTGTGTAATTTAGTTCCATTGTTACCGGGGAAAGTAAATTGTTTCCGTTGCTGTTTTTTTCTTGTTTGATTCGGGCGATATATTTTTTCAGAAATTCCCTGAACTTATCCCTCTTTGTTTTTTCAATTTTCGATTTGATTGCTTTTGCGGTTTTGTTCAGCAGGAAGAAATTGGTATGTGCACGATTGAAATAAAATTTTTTCCCGTCAATAATTTTATATTCAAGACTGCCGTCCTTTTCCCATTTCAATAAATCGGATTTACCGGCAGTAGGAATATACTTCTGTATGTATTCCAATAATTTTTTTTCCGGTAAGCGGAAATCTTTTTCAATTCTTTCCATTCTCTCTTTTTCAAAAAGAAGGTTTAATTTTTCAGTCGCGGATAATCCACCCGAATTAATTAATGAATCAATCACCATTTTCGCTTTTGTGAACTCACCCTTTTTTATAAGCTCTTCCGGTGGTTTGAGTTTGTTTTGGGCTAATGTTGACATTGCAGTTAAAAGTATTATTATTAAATATTTCATAATTTGAAATCAATTTATTATTATCATTTTTTTCGTTTCGGTAAAGTTGCCGGCGCGCATTACGTAAAAATAAATACCGCTTTTAATATTATCTGCATTAAACCGTACGGAATAATTCCCAGGTGCAAGATGTTTTTTTACCAGCGTTGTTATTTCGCGACCCAAAACATCATATATTTTTATTGTTACGTTGCTAAAACGCATTTCATTCTTACCTGTGTTTGGTATAGAATACTTAATGACCGTAGTGGAATTATCGAGCGGTTTACTTCTTCCAAACGGATTGGGATAATTTTGGTATAATTTGAAATTATCCTTTATTTCTTCGCTTGCTGTAATTCCGCTCGGCTGATCGGCATTTACCACTTCGCCTGCATTTACGGTAACGGTTCTTGTATAATTTCCGTTTAATGCCGTGATAGTATATGTGCCCGGTTTAACATCTCCGATGGCATAATTTTCTTGATAAATATCGTCTTTCCCAATTGTGGGATCGTAGAAACCGTAGGTAAGAGCATAACCGAATGTAGTGTAAGGTGGTCTGGGTTTGGGGTCAGGTGAAATATCAACCCTTGTATTGTTTTGTGCACCGGGAATATGTCCGTAAATTGCACCTGTTCCCTTCATTCCGAACCACAATTCGGGATTCCTTCTTGTGCGCTGACCCGCATAAGACGGATTATTCATTCTGATTTCGAAATGTAGATGCGGACCCGTTGAATTTCCGGTGCTTCCCGAAATGGCAACAGGTTGTTTTGTGTAAACGGAATCGCCCGTGGTTACTAAAGGTTTTTTCAAATGGAAATACAAAAAGTAAACATCTTTGCCGTTCCATTCGCTTTTCAGAAAAATGTAATTACCCGCTCCACCGGGCTCATATCCGCCCGTTGTATCGTTTGGATTATATCCGACGAAATAAACTTCGGCATCGGTTACCGCATAAACCGTATCGTAAGTAACCCACATGTCTATTCCCCGGTGTGCATTCTGATTGTCCCAAAATCTCGGTTCACCGTAAAGATAACCTCCGTAAATTTCAATTGAATCCGGTACGGGTCGTGCAATTCTGAATTGCTGGGCAGTTGTATTTAACGTAAAAATAAGGAATGCGGAGACAAACCAAGAATATTTATAACCGTAAAATTTATTCATTGAGCCTTAAAAAGTTATTCGTATATTGAATATAATAAATTCAATCGATTTACAGGAAATGAAATTATTCACTAAAGCTTTTTTAAATGGGAAAATTTACACGTTAAATCCGCACCAACCTTGGGCGGAGGCAATTTTGGTTTCCGGAAATGAAATTGTATTTGCAGGCACAACGGAAGAAGTAAGAAAATATACGAACGGGTTTACGGAAATCGTTGATTTGCAAGGTAATTTGGTTTTGCCGGGCTTTATCGATTCGCACGCACACATTATTCTCGGCGGGTTCTATTTGATGAGCGTGGATTTGTCGCCTGCGAAATCTAAAGCCGAATTTATAAATATTCTCTCCGGATATATTCAGAAGAATAAAAGCGGGTGGATAACCGGAGGAAATTGGAATCACCAAAATTGGCGTGAGAAAACTTTACCGCGGAAAGAATGGATCGATGATTTCTCCGCTGCCACTCCGGTTTTTGTTATGCGCATGGATTATCACATGGCTTTGGCTAATTCGCTTGCTTTGAAGTTAGCGGGAATTACCAAAAACACTCCCGATCCTAACGGCGGTGTTATTGAAAGGGACAAGAAAACCGGTGAACCGACGGGAATTTTGAAAGATAAAGCGATGGAACTGGTTCAAAAAGTTATTCCAGAACCGGATGCTTCACATTACGATAAAGCTGTCGATTACGCAATGGGGGAAGCGGCTAAATTCGGATTAACTTCGATTCATGATATAACCTATGAAAAACACTTTCCCGTATTACAAAAAGCCGAAAAAGAAAACCGGCTGACATCAAGAGTTTATACCCGTTTGCCAATTCAAAAATATAAATCCCTTATCGATTCCGGTGTGCAATATAATTTCGGAAGTGATAAATTGAAAATAGGCTCACTCAAAGCTTTTGCAGATGGAGCGCTTGGTTCTTCAACGGCTTATTTTTTCGAGCCTTACTCCGATGATCCCCAAAATTCCGGCTTGCCGATGGAAATCCTCCAATCCGGAGAATTGGAGAAAATGATTAAAGAGAGTGACAGAAATAAACTACAATTGTCAATTCATGCAATAGGCGACCGTGCAATTTCGGAAGTTATCGATATTGCGGAAAGAATTAGTGAATCAAATCCTATTTGGGACCGGAGATTCAGAATTGAACATGCACAACACATGACGGATAGGGATTTCGAAAGAATGAAAAAACTTGGAATTGTAGTTTCGGCACAACCGTACCATTTGTTTGTTGACGGCGATTGGATGATTGAAAAAATCGGTCCGGAACGTATGGAAAATGCTTATGCGTTCAAGAAATTTTTGAATAATAATATCAAATTATGTTTCGGAAGCGATTGGCCCGTAGTTACTTTAAATCCTCTCAAAGGGATTTATGCTGCGGTAACAAGACATACGGCTGAAAATCAAAAATCCACAGGATTAATTCCCGGTGAAAAATTAACTGTAGAGGAAACGGTTAAAGCCTACACTCTCGATGCCGCTTATGCAGCTTTTCAAGAAAAAAATCTCGGAAGTATTGAAGAGGGTAAACTTGCCGATTTTGTAGTGCTTTCGGAAAATATCTTTCAAATTAAGAAAGATAAAATATCAAATGTAGAAGTATTAATGACCGTCACCGGTGGAAAAATTGTATTCGAAAAATAAAAAACAATTTATGGTGTTCACCCATTAAATTGCTGAGGGAAGCTCCCGGTTGAGTTTATTAAACTTTTTTAGAAATTAATCGTCAAAATAACAACATCAATAAATCAAGAGGTAAAAATGAAAACAGTAAAATTTATTGCAATCCTTTTAGTGTTTTTTTCGGCACAAATGTTTGCGCAATCGGTGGATGAAATTTTGCAAAAGCATTTTGAAGCGATTGGACAAAAGAAACTACTGGAAAAAGGACAATTTGTTGCCAAAGGAAAGGTAATTCGCGGACAAATGGAAATACCTTATACATCATATCATAAAAAACCGATGAAGTTCAAATCCGTTGCCGTTTTTCAGGGGATGGAAATAGTGCAAGCGTTCGACGGCAAAAATGGATGGACTATTAATCCGTTTGCCGGTTCCAACAAACCCGAACCGATGACGGAAGAACAAAACGAGAAAATGAAAATACAAGCGGATTTCGGCGGATTATTTCATAATTATAAAGAAAAAGGATATAAAGTAAATCTTCTGGGAAAAGAAACAATGGACGATGCGGATGTTTATGTTATCCAATTAATCCGCCCCAACGGTGATGACATTAAAGTTTATATGGATGCGGAAAATTATGTTATTCTGAAAACAAAATTCAAAACCAAGGTGCGCGGTGTGGAACAAGAATTTGAAACTTATTTAAGTAATTACAAGTCGGTTGACGGAATTGTGGATCCGTTCGATATCGAAACGAAGTTGAAAGGAAACACCGTTAGCCATATAGTTATAGATTCAATCGATTATAACGTGGACTTACCCGATTCAATATTCGTAATGCCGGAACAAAAACCGGAAAAAGATAAAAAGTAAAAGGTTAAATAAAATGAAAAAAATATTATTAGTGCCGTTTGTTTTACTTCTGATTTTCGGTACAGTGCAATCCCGGAATCAAAAGAAAAAACTTAAACCGTCGTTTTTCGGTGAGCTGAAAGCAAGGGAAATCGGCCCGGCTGTTATGAGCGGCAGAATTTCCGCAATAGATGCTTCACACAACAATCCGCTGCTGGTTTATGTTGGTTCTGCAGGCGGCGGAGTTTGGAAAACAAAAAACGGGGGTACAACCTTCAAACCGGTTTTTGATGAACATGTGCAATCCATAGGTGCAATAGCAATTGATCAGAAACATAACGATACGGTTTGGGTTGGCACCGGTGAAGCCTGGACGCGCAACAGTGTAAGTGTGGGAAAAGGTGTTTTCAAAACTACCAATGGCGGAGAAGACTGGAGTTTTATGGGGTTGAAAGGCACCGATAATATTGCGGATATTGTTATTAATCCTGACAACAGTAACGAAGTTTTTGTTGCCGCACTTGGAAATATTTGGAAATCCAATTCCGAACGCGGAGTTTTCAAGACTTCGGACGGCGGCAGGACATGGAAAAAAGTGCTTTTTGTTGATGAGAACACCGGTTGTTCCGATTTGGCAATCGACCCGTCAAATCCCAATATTCTTTTTGCCGGTATGTGGGATTTCAGGCGTAAACCATATACTTTTCGCTCCGGAGGTCCGGGTAGCGGATTGTATAAATCGACCGACGGTGGAGAAACTTGGGAAAAAATAACCGGCGGCTTGCCGCAAGGGGAGCTCGGCAGAATAGCAGTTGCAATTTCACCGGTTAATACTAATATAGTTTATGCTTTAATCGAAGCAAAAGAATCTGCCCTGTACCGCTCGCTTGATAAAGGGCGTACTTGGGAAAAGCGTTCTGCATCGGGAATAGTGGGCGAACGGCCCTTTTACTTTTCGGCAATTGTTCCCGATCCGCTTGATACAAACAGATTTTATAAGCCGGGCTTTACTTTATACGTTAGTGATGACGGAGGTTATTCATACACATCACCTTTTGTTGAAGGGGGAAGGGTGCACAGCGATATTCATGCCGTTTGGGTCAATCCCAATAACAACCGGCACTTATATATCGGAACGGACGGCGGTTTTTATATTTCGCACGATCAAGGAAGCACATGGCAACATGCACAAAATTTACCTGTTGCTCAATTCTATCATATCAGTGTAGATAATGAAGAGCCGTACAATGTTTACGGCGGTTTGCAAGATAACGGTTCGTGGATTGGCAAATCTCAGGGTATAAACGGCATTACAAATTGCGATTGGGAAAACGTAGGATATGGAGACGGGTTTACCGTTTTGCCCGATCCGGCTGATAAAAATATTTTGTACTGGTTGTATCAAGGCGGTCAATTAATGCGGTTCTACAAAGACACTCGCGAGATAAAAGAAATAAAACCTTTTTCGGACGATCCGGATGTGAAACTTAGATTCAATTGGGATACACCGGTTTACTTTTCACCCACACAAGAAGGTGTTTTGTACATTGGAGCACAATTCTTATACAGAACTGATAACCGTGGTGATTCGTGGGAGAAAATTTCACCCGACTTGACAACGAATGATCCGGAAAAGCAAAAACAAGAAGAATCCGGCGGGTTAACAATAGATAATTCGACCGCGGAAAACCATTGTACGATTTATACAATCAGTGAATCGCCCAAAGACAAAAACGTTATTTGGGTTGGGACGGATGACGGTAACCTCCAAATTACTGTAGACGGTGGCAAAACATGGAATAATGTCATAAAAAATATTCCGGGATTACCGGCAAATACTTGGTGCGCAAAAGTTGCAGCAGGTAATTTCAAAAGGGAAACCGCTTATGTTGTTTTCGACGGACACCGGAATGGTGACAAATCTGTTTATGTTTATAAAACAACCGATTTGGGAAAAACTTGGAAGTCTCTTGCTTCGGAAAATATTGAAGGGTACGCAAGAACAATTTTGGAAGACAGTGTTAATCCGGAATTATTGTTTCTGGGAACGGAGTTCGGGCTTTACATATCGATTGACGGTGGCGAACAATGGGTAAGATTCAAAAATAAAGTTCCCAAAGTTGCCATTTATGAAATGGTGTTACAACCACAAACATCGGATTTGGTTCTGGGTACACACGGCAGGGGAGTATTAATCATCGACGATATTTCTCCTTTGCGGTTATTAAATGAAAAAGTATTGAATTCCAAAGTACACATTTTTCCGGTTAAGCCTTATTATATTTCAAATCCGAAATTTTCTTATGGAATTTCAGGTGACCAGGAATTTTTCGGTTCCAACCCAAGTGCTGCGGTAACGATAAACTATTATATGAAAAAAAGGCATATCTTCGGTGATATGAGAATTGAAATTTATAACGAAAGAGGAAAATTGATAAAAACTCTTCCGGCTGGAAAAAGAAAAGGAATAAACCGTGTTTCGTGGTACGTCCGGAAGAAACCACCTAAAGTAAAAGCATCATCACCGAATTTGGCATTCAGAACCGCTTTCGGTCCAACGTTTCCTCCGGGTAAGTACACCGTGAAAATTATCGAAGGTAAAAACGAATATTCCGCCCCCGTTGAAATCAAATATCCCAAAACGGAAAGGCATTCGATCGCTGATATGGAATTACAATATAAAATTTTGAACAAAGCTTACGTTCTCCTTGAAGACATTTCATTTAAAGATAAGCAAATCATAAATCTTTTAAGAAAAATTAAAAATATTAAAGTTCTTAGTAATGAAAACTCCGGTGAATTTATGGGAGAGTTGGAAAAAATTCATAAAACTTTGGTCTCTACAAGTCCGTATATAATTTCCGGACAAATTAGGTTGGCGGAGAAGGTTGCCGATGTTTATTCCGGAATTATCAACTATTTGGGAAGACCTACGAAATCACAAATTGAAAGACTCGAATTATTGGAAAAAGAATTTAAGCGGATTTCAAAGGAAACTGACAAGTTAATTGAAAAAAAACTTCCGGAAATTAACCGGTTGCTGCAGAAACAAGGACTGAAAACAATAGAATTACTAACACGGGAACAGTATGATAAAAGCTGAGTGTTGCGGGATGCGTTAAAAAACGTGTCCCGCTTTTCTCCTTTCCATAAAATAGAGATATAACGGCAGACCCGTAAGAATTAATGCCAAACATGCAATCAAGCCGCCCAAAGGATAAGCCAGGAAAGCTCCGTAAGCCAAATATAATTGAATAACAATCGATAGCACAGCCATGATATACCAAAAAGGTGATTTGAATGAGGGATTATAGTCGGTTCTTTTCCTCAAATTGAATATTGAACCGTAAACAAGTGCATTTTGTAAAACATAAGAAAGCGTGAAATATCCTAACAAATCTCCAAGGTTGCCGGCTAGGAGAAGAATTGCCGCAATGGATTGAATTATTATTGAATAATCAGGTGTTAAATGTTTTTTATGTAAATGACCGAATAATTTGAAAAACAAACCGTCACGCGACATTGCATATTCCAATCTGGGTTGCGTAATTATGGATGAATTTAAAACTCCGAGCATTGAAATAAAAACAGCTATTGCAAAAATTCCGCCTGCAGCCCAACCGGTTGAATCTATATAAGAGAACGGATTGACGAATTTCCCTTCTTCAACAGAAATCAAATCGTTAAAAGGGACTATGGCGGCAGTTCCGATATTAATTAATATATACGCCAACATGACGAACAAAACGGAACCGATGAGCGACTTCGGCAAAACCTTTTGGGGATTTAAAATTTCACCCGAAGTGTACAGAATGTTTAAAAAACCCGCATACGCCCAAACTGTAGCGGCAATTCCGGCTGTTAATAAGTGCAAAGTAAACGGTTTGCTTCCGGCAAAACTTAAATGTTGGGAACTTCCGTTCAATATAAAAAACAAGCCAATGATGACAACAGCAAATAACGGCATCAATTTTGCAATTGTTAATACAACTTGAACGTTGCCACCCAGTTTTACACTTCTAATTTGAATAATTGTAAATAATAAAATTAAAGATGCAGCAAAAATTTTAGCGTATAAATCAAATCCGAGCCCCGGGAAAAAATAACTTAGTGCATCGGCCGCCAGCAACCCGATTATGGATAAAGTGGGTGTGTCGCTCGTGAGAAAAGCCGTCCAAGTGTACAAGAAAGCCAAAAACGGTGAACCGGCTTTATTAATAAATTGGTACGGTCCGCCTTGATCGGGATAGGCACTTCCCATTTCAGCCAAAATAAAAATTTGCGGTAGCCAAAGTAATCCGCCTAAAAACCAAATAATTACCGCTATCCAAATATTGCCTGAAATTGCCGCAACAATAGGAATGTTGATAAATATTCCCGAACCGATTACTTGTCCAATAATAATCGATGAGGTTTGTAATAGTGTAAGTTGACGTTTAGGTTTTAATAAATTCAATTTATTATTTTAAATTAGCAAGCATCAATAATATTTTACGGTGAATTGCAGTTACATCCGAACCGCTGCCGTCGAAATTGTTTGCAATCATCGAAAAAACGATTGTCTTTCCGCTTTTATTTTTCAAGTAGCCGGAGTATGCTCTCACGCCTTCAATCACTCCGGATTTGATTCTCACGTTATTTTCCAGCACTGTCCCTTTCCCAACATTCTTGAAATAACCGATGTCGTTCGAATTACCCATAATTGCCAATGATTTGTAAAAAGAATTGAAATATTCTTTTTGCGGAAGATGTGTCAATAACTCAACCATTGCTTTTGTTGTTATTGCGTTTTCCCGCGAAAGTCCTGAACCGTCGTATAAAAGCAATCCGCTTGTATCGATATTATTTCTTGCCAAAAATTCTTTTATCAATTTTGTTCCGTCAAGTGTATTTCCGGTACCGTGAATTTTATAAGAAATCATTTTTAGCAGAAGTTCCGTGTATAAATTGTTACTTCTTTTATTAATAATAAAAACAATATCTTTTAACGGCGGGGAAGATAAAGTAAGCAATAAATTTTTCTGTTTGTAGTCAGTTGGTGAGGTAAGCTTTTTAGCCATTCCGTTTACTTCAACACCGTTATTTTCCAATTTAGCTTTAAGATATTGCACTGCAAACAGAGGAGGATCGGGCAAAGAACCCTTAATTGAAAATTCAGGTTTACCAAGGGGGATTGTTCCCCTCAAAACTGCTTCGTAACGCCAAGGAGCATTATAGATATAACCGTTGTCACCGGAGCCCAAAGGTCCGGTTTTCATAAAATTGATAAATTTTAAGTTTGGAACTGCAGGTTCCGTTCTCAATACTTCGGCAGCATCGCCGGTCTTTTCCCCGGGCTTGAAATATAAATAGTATAAATTATCGTGTATTGTAAGTGCAGAAAGGGGAGCGGCATAGTAATTACCCAAATCAATCCAATTCCATTCATCCGGAATCAATTGGCCGTCAAACATAAAGTCATCTGCATATATATTACCATTTATTTTAAGAATATTGAAACTTTTAATTTTAGAAATAAAGTAATTCATTAACGAATCAAATGAAAGTGATGACTTTACAAGATTGGAACCCAGAGTAGGGTCGCCTCCTCCAACTAAATAAATATTTCCGTGTAAAGTCCCATATTTGTCAATTTTCCCGTCATAAAATAATTTGGTTTTGAACCGGAAATCTTCACCCAAGTAATCCAAAGCGGCAGCCGTTGTGAATAGTTTTAAATTTGATGCAGGTGCCAGGCTAATGCGCGAGTTGTAATTAACTATTTCTTCCCCGGAATCGAGATAGCGTGCGTAAACAGACCATTGTGCCGACCGGAGTAGTTTTGTCTCTTTATAGTTTTCTATAGCACGTTGAATTTGAAAAGAGGTTTGCGCAAATAAAATTCTGCCAAGCAAAAGTAAACTAAGACCGATTTTTAACATTTTCATCCGGGTATCCGTTCAGTTAAAAAATTTCAAAATTGCTTTCATAAATTTATTTCGTGCGTCTTCCGATTTTATTGTTTCAAAAGGGAATCCCGTTATTACAACTTTATAGTTACCATTGTAGAAAACTCCGGCACTGTAACGGTTTTCCTCATAACGGAGGAAAGTTTTACTGCCATTCGCTGTACCGAGAGCGTCGGGGGCTTCAACTGCATAAAGCGTATCATTTAAATTTGTATTAAATTGTAAAGTGAATTTTGCCGGTAAAATTGTTGAATCGTTAACGAATACGTTGCCACGTCTAACGGCGTGATCCGAATCGAGTTTGTAATGCAAAATTTCCGTAGCAAAGCGGGCATCGTTCGAATCGGCATTTGCGTTTAAGAAAATATCACTGCCCAAATATGACCCGGAGAAAAATGCGTTCCCACCTGTTGATAAATAAGCTGATATTTTTTGTTGAAGTTTTTTGGGGAAAACTTTAAACCTCGTACCCCAAAGTGAATCGGCATACGGCTTTTGCCAATGTGTCTCTTTTTCTTCACCGAAAATAAAATCTACTGCTCTGTAATTATTTAGATCTACTATCGAATTTTCAATCGATTCATCACTACAAGATACGAACGAATATCCGGCTGACTTAATGGCATTGCCGTGTACATAAGGAAAATCGAATGTATTGCCTGCAATAATTTTACTTTCATAATCGGCATAGCTTGCACCGTGCCCGGGAATATCGTCGGTTTTCCAGGCTGAAGTCGGATCGAAATTGTGTTGCATGCCCGTGTAACCCAGGTCGAACTTATCCGGAACACCGGCA
>JALSTB010000098.1 GCA_026983955.1 Melioribacteraceae bacterium | reverse complement strand
CCGGTTTATAATCCGATTTAGGGTGATCGGCGTCGCTTTCCCATGGTGTATGAAAAAAAATCACCCGGAATCCGTTTTTTGCTATTATAGGTAAGTCATGGATTCTGAATTTATCAAGCCAAACGGTATCTATCATCCCATTCAGATATTCTGCGAAATAATCCCCGCCAGGCTGACCCCAGTAAATAGTGGGTTTGGGTTTGGTATAACCTAAATGCAAATTTTGTCTGAGCGTTTTTCCAATCCAATTATATACGTTTGTCCATTCGTCAACGGCATCCCATTTTGTGGGTAAACTTTTGTTGCTCCACAACCATAATTTTGCGGGAGTTTCACGGTTGCTTCCCATGCCCAAAGGAATTCTAAATGTTAAAAAGTGTTTCCCCGCTTCTTGCACGGCGCTGGCTTTGGTTGCGATGATATCGTTAAAAAGACTTAAGCAAGAGCCGCTTGATCCGCCTGAAAAATAGAAAGGCTGCATATCGGCAAAATACCATTTTTCTTCATAGGAATAATTACCGGAGTATCCGACTCTGTTTTCAAGCCATTTTCCCCACAATTGATTAAGCACCCAATCGCCGGTACGTGTTTGCACCGGCTCGATATAGTTAAACCAGACGGCGGAATTGAAACCCGATAGTTGTACTTTCCAAGCCATACCAGAATAGGTGGTTGTTCCTATGGTAATTTCATCAGGGTAAAATATCCAATGAACTTCTCCCGTTTCTCCATTGTATTGAACCCGCGTTCTAATAACAACCGTATCCGAAATAATTGAGTAACCGAGATATTCAGCGGTATCAATTTCATGAACGGTCAAGGTTCGTCCTCCTACCTCCGGCCATTTTTTACCGTTTGCCAACCGTTGGGATAAATAATTAAGCCAGTCATTAATATAACCGACTGAGTCATTCGAAATGAAAACCAACTCAGGGTGAAGTTCGTAGCCATTGGGCAATGTAAGAATTTGGCGGTTGCCTACCCATAATCTTTTTATACCGGAATTAAATTTTCCCGGTATCCTTTGGAATACAATGCCGGTTTGCTGCGGAAATAAGATTGAAATGCTGTCTGCGGTTTCAATAACTTGGGGATTCGTAGAAGGATAAACGGGAGATTGTGCAAACAGATCAGAATAAATAATAATTAGAGAAATTATAATTAAAATTTTATGTTTTGTTGTCATTTTCCCCTCCGAAGGTTAATAATGTTAATTTTTTGTTGTCACCTCCATTTTAGCAATTGTCAATTGGTATGTATTCCCAACACCCCCACCGCCGGCAGCTGTGAAGTAAAAAGAATTTGGCGATGTATCCTTGGAAATAATACCGGGAATATAAACTTCGCCGTCGAATTTTTGCGCTTTGTGCCAAGGACCCCAAGGATAATCGGAATAAAATAGCGTAAGAGCGGGTCCGTCCGGATAATCGGGAACAGCAAGAAAAAGAAATTTTTCCAAACCGGGATGAAAAATGGCAGAGCCCATAGCAATTGTTGTCAAATTTTGCAGGGCTTTTGCCGAGTCTTGGTAAGCCGACCAACGTGGCTGACCATTGGAATCCAATCCCTTGAAATACTTGTAACTTTTGTAATTTAATATTTTTCCCGTTTCTACCTTAGCCAAATAAACTTTTTGCGATGCAGGCGGCCAGTTGAGTTCGCCGTTTATTCCGAGAAAGTATACGAAGCCGTCTGTGTTCAAGTTGTAACCTTTACCCATATTGACTACCATCATAATGCGGAAGTTGCTTTTATCAGTCCAGGGTGAAGATGGAATTTCATTCCATGTTTTTCCCATATCATCCGAAACTGCAACGTAACCGTATTTCGGATTGGTCATTAGTTGGTGACCGAACCAATAAAGTTTTCCACCTAATGCCAACAACCCCGATGGTTTATCACCTCTTCTTTGTGTCGGGTCGGTATTAAATTTGAACTGGGGTATTCCGCTTGGTATGTGAATGCTTTGAACACACGAGCCGTCATCACATCCGGCGAATGAGTTGATACTGCCGCGAAGTTTGAATAAACCGGCTTGAGTTAAAACTTTGGGTTTGTAAGGGGTCATGCCGTCGCAGTTGAACACACCGCAAAAATCCTCGCAAAAAATAACGGGATCACCTTCACATGAACTGATCACAAGCGCACTATCGGCTTCGGGCAATCCGTCCGGTACGGGGTAAAATGTTCCGGGTCCCGTACCATCACCCCACGACATGTAAACATTATCGTCTGAAGCCCAAGTGCTTAGCCATAAATCCCCCAAGCTTGGAATTTTTTTTCCGGGGTAAATTATTTTTGCCGATACAATTTCCTCTGTGTTGTCATTTTGTGCCGGCGCTTTTGTGGGTGAATCGTTATTGCAACCGGAAAAAATATTTCCAACAAGCAATAGAATAATAGTTACATATTTTAAAATCATACTATTTACTCCATTATTAAATTATTAAAATATAATACAACCCGTTTGATTTGGCCTTGGAGGAAATTTATTTTTGAATGAGACTTAGAAACTCGTCAAACAGAAATTCGGTATCGGTCGGACCGCTGGATGCTTCGGGATGAAATTGAGTAGCAAAAAACGGTTTCGATCTATGCTTTATTCCCTCGCAAGTTCCGTCATTCAAATTTA
>JALSTB010000097.1 GCA_026983955.1 Melioribacteraceae bacterium | reverse complement strand
CCTGCACTCTTTCACAAGTAGAAATCTCTTTAACATGCATCACCGGATAAATTACGGTCAAGCCGGAACGTGACAGCTTATACCGGCTTTGTAATTCCAATGGAAGCGGGAAAAGTAACAATAAATGCTGAATCAAGTTCAGCATGACATGCCATTTCATGGCATTTTTGCACTGTCATCCCGAACTTGTTTCGGGATCTGAAAGGAACCGGTTTACGCACCCCGCACTCTTTCACAAGTAGAAATCTCTTTAACATGCATCACCGTATAAATTACGGTCAAGCCGGAACGTGACAGCTTATACCGGCTTTGTCATTCCCAGTTAAGCGGGAAAAGTAACAATAGATGCTGAATCAAGTTCAGCATGACATGCCATTTCATGGCGTTTTTGCACTGTCATCCCGAACTTGTTTCGGGATCTGAAAGGAACCGATTTTCGCATCTTGTCACCCCCTCGAAATTGTGAGCGGGAAACACTTTCACGTTTGGTGTCATTTGTCCTCGGTTTGTGTTCCGCCCGGGGCTTAAATATACAAATACCGTTTAATCTTTTTCGTGGGTGTTTTTTCGAACGGTTCGGGTTGCTCCAC
The DNA here is from genome assembly GCA_026983955.1 of Melioribacteraceae bacterium. Lineage (GTDB taxonomy): Bacteria > Bacteroidota > Ignavibacteria > Ignavibacteriales > Melioribacteraceae > BMS3ABIN04. The sequence continues at coordinate 2,102 of JALSTB010000097.1, read as the reverse complement.
AATTTTACTTATTCTGGAAAAGGAAGAAACTTTCTCGTTAGTGGTTTTAAGTACCGAATCCAAAATCGATTGAATTTTTTTACGCACATCCGGTTCCGGCAATCCGTGTAAATTAAATTTTTCATCCAGCTCTTCATAATTAAGATGAACTTTGGCAATTAACTTTCCTTCTTTTTCATAAACGAGGGATTCAAGAACATAAGGAAGGTCGTTAATTACCCCCTCGATTTGTTCGGGATATATGTTTTTACCATTCGGACCAATAATCACATTTTTCGATCTGCCGCGGATAAACAAATAACCTTCGTCGTCGATGTATCCCAAATCGCCGGATTTGAACCATCCGTCATCCGTAAATACCGCTTTTGTGGTTTCGGGATCTTTGTAATAACCTTTCATTACATTCGGACCTTTAATCAAAACTTCACCTTCGCCTGTTTCCGGGTCGGGTTTATCAATTTTAATTTCCATGCCTTCCAGGGCTCTTCCGCTTGCTCTGAATTTGGTATTGAAATTATCATCACCGGTAACAACCGGGGAGGTTTCGGTAAGTCCGTAGCCTATTGCATAAGGGAATCCGGCTTCGCGTAAGAATTTTTCCACATCGTAAGCAAGTGCTGCCCCACCGATTGGGAACAAACGCAAATGACCGCCGAAAGTTTTCAACAGTTTTTTCCCTGCTATTTTATGCAACTTTTTCCTTACGGGGGAAAATTTATAGAGTGTTTTAACCACCGGCTTTTTCGTAAGTTCCGGTAACACTCTCAATTTATAAATCTTTTCAATCACCAGCGGTACTGATAAAATAATTGTGGGCTTAACCTTTGCCATTGCCGGCAGCAAAGCCGAAGCCGTTGGGGGCCTGTCCAAATAATAAACTTTTGCTCCGGCCATAAGCGGGGTAACAAAACCCAGCGTACATTCAAACGTATGAGCAAGCGGCAGTATCGAAAGCAGCCTGTCCTCCGGTGTAATTGTTACCATTTTCAATGTGGCAATTGCATCGTAAATTATGTTTTTATGGGTCAGCATTACTCCTTTGGAATTTCCGGTGGTTCCCGAAGTATAAACAATCGATGCAAGATCGTCTTCCTTAATTTCCTCATAATCTTTTTTGAGCAACCGGAATGCGGCGGCTTTTATTTTATCGAATTCTTTCTTTCCGCTTTTAATCACTTCTTTGAGAAATGCCGTGGTGGTTTCCGGCGGGACGATCGAAAAATCATCAATTAAAATAACGGTTTGTACTTCTTCAAATTCACAATTTTCCACTTTCTCGTATAGTTTGGAAGAAACGAAAACGGCTTTGCTACCCGAATGGCGGATTATATGGTGCACTTCGGTTTGTGAAAATTCCGTCATAATAGGAACAACCACCGCGCCCATGGAAGTGATTGCCAAGTACGCAACGCCCCAATTGGGTTGGTTTTCCCCGATTAGTGCAACCCGGTCTCCTTTGCGGATTCCTTTTTCCTTTAAATATGAAGAAATTGATTTGACTTTTTCACCCAACCGGGCATAAGTTAAACCCTCCCCGTCAATTTTGGAGAGTGCGAGGTCTTCACCGTACTTTTGGGTGAACCCGTTTACAACCCGGTCGAATGTTAATTTTTCCAATTCCAACATTTTAAATTTTATTTTATTATGATTTTTCTTCCCAAACTTGTATCAGAGTAACAATCATTTTCGTTGCGGCTTCCATATCTTGAATAGCTACGTATTCCGTAACTGCGTGGAAGTTATGACCTCCGGCAAATAGATTTGGTGTCGGCAAACCCATATAACTCAATCTGGAACCGTCTGTACCGCCTCTTATTGCCGATTGAATCGGTTTTATACCAAGCCGGCGCAAGGCTTCCAAAGCAAATTCTTCCACTTGCGGGTGCTTATCGAGTATATTTTTCATATTTCTGTATTGTTCAATCACCTTAAATTCCGAAGAAGAACCCGGGAATGCCTCAACCGTTTTATCGGTTAATTCTTTAAGAAAATCTTCGTATTCTTTTAATTTGTCATCTATGAAATCCCGGATAATAAATTTAAGAGTTGTTTTTTCCTCGTTGCCGTTAACGGAAACGGGATGAACATATCCTTCGCGTCCC
>JALSTB010000096.1 GCA_026983955.1 Melioribacteraceae bacterium | reverse complement strand
ATGACGACAGGGTTTTTTGGTACGACCTTGTGCGGAATTATTTCGAGCAGAACGGAATCCCGTGGATTATGTGGGATTACAAAGACGGATTCGGTTTGTTTGAGAAAGGTTCTAACGAATTATTCGATTACGATTTGAATATACCGCTCGTCGAAGCGCTCGGGTTTAATCCGGTTGTGCAAAAAGAATTTGTAAGAAAGCCCGACAGTTCGGAAATTGGAATTTATTCCGATTATGTGGAAAGAAATATCCGTGAGTGGAGTTATGTTGACGACGAATCGCTTGATTTATATTCGGAATTGAATCCCCGGAAAGGAGATTTTTGTTTGTATTGGAACGGGAGCGAACAATACCAATACATCGGATTCGATTTTATACCCGACCGCGATCTTTCTTATCTTGTTCGTGAAAATTTCGTACTGGGCTTCTGGTTCCGCAGTACTGCCGCAAATAAAAAATTCAACGTAAGGTTTGTCGATACAAAGGAAGAAAATATTCCGGGCGATCATCCGTGGCGAATGGTGTATATGATTGACAGTTCGGTGGTGCCGTTCGATGGACAATGGCACAAAGTGGAAATTCCGCTTAAAAACTTTTGGGAAGAAGGTGCGTGGGATAACGGATGGTTTGATCCCGAAGGTAAATTCGATTGGACGGCTATTGATGAATTTCACATTGTAGCCGAATACGGGGATTTGACCGGCAACGGATTTTGGTTCGATGAAATTAAAATTTATAATCCCAATCCGGTTGGAATTAAAAGTAACGTTGTTGAAAATACATTCCGGTTGTATCAAAACTACCCGAATCCGTTTAATCCTTCCACAACCATTAAATACACAATATCGAATTTGCAAAAAGGGAATGCAACCGGACAACAAGTTAAATTGGCAGTCTTTGATATGCTTGGACGCAAAGTGGCAACATTGGTGGACAAAAAGCAAACGGCGGGCACATATCGGGTAACTTTCGATGCTGGATTACTGCCGAGCGGAGTTTACATTTACAAATTGCAGTCCGGCAATTCCGTACAAACCCGCAAAATGTTGTTAATAAAATAGTATCAAATGACCATAGCACGGTGTTTTAAAGTGCCGGTCTTTTTTCTTTTAGCCGCGAATACGCGAATCTGAAAAGAAACTTTAGATGCTGAACCAAGTTCAGCATGACGGGTTATAGTGTTTCGTAGTACTTATCATCCCGGACTTGTTTCGGGATCTGAAAGGAACTGATTTACGCACCATGTTATTCTCACGAAAGCGGGAAACACAAAACACAATAAGATGCTGAATCAAGTTCAGCATGACGGGTTATAGTGTTTCGTAGTACTTATCATCCCGGACTTGTTTCGGGATCTACAAAAAACAGGTTTATTACCCACTGCATTCCTGCACAAACGGGAACTTATCAGATTATTTACAAACTTTAAATTAGCAACTATTGCAAATTTTTCCGGTTAACTTTCTCTTACGGACCTGGAACTAAGGAAAAACCCGGTTTGGCACGATTTTTTTTCAGTTCGTCGATCCCCTTTTTTTTGCTTAAAACTTTAACTAAAGTTGCGTTTTTTGCCCGTTTTCGCACTTTTTGTTTTTAAAACCCCGAATTTTTGGTCGATCGACAAAATTGCGTTTTTGAGCTGTTTTCTTGCAAAAGTTGCGTTTTTTGCTTATTTTTAGCTGTACTAATCGGACTATATTAGAATTGAGACATTTTTTTATTTTTTATTGACTTTGCTTTTCTGGTAGTACTAATCGGACTATATTAGAATTGAGACTATTTCAAAAGGAATATTATCCGCTAGAAATAGTACTAATCGGACTATATTAGAATTGAGACACTGATAGTTGGAGAACCGTTATATTCCCCAACTACAGCAGTACTAATCGGACTATATTAGAATTGAGACGCTGGTTATTATCACTAATCACCGGTAAGTTAGTGGTACTAATCGGACTATATTAGAATTGAGACTACTTCCGCAATTAAATTTCGGCAGCAATAAAGGGTACTAATCGGACTATATTAGAATTGAGACTGCAGACCGCTCGTATATGAATCGCATGCGGTCGTAGTACTAATCGGACTATATTAGAATTGAGACCTCCTATTCTGTATTTCAATTGCCCCTAAGTCTTCGATGTACTAATCGGACTATATTAGAATTGAGACACTTTTGGATTCTTGAATAAATTCTTCCAACGAACCGGTACTAATCGGACTATATTAGAATTGAGACTCGCATACATATCTTTCATATCCATCAAGATATGTCGTACTAATCGGACTATCCGCCTACGGCGGAGCCTCCGGCGGACAGGTATTAGAATTGAGACCTTCTATTTCATTAATTTCTACTGTAAGATTTTGTGCTCACCGGACTTATTCACCAAAGGCGGAAGAATTGTGGTGCATCGGGTTGTTTTGGAACAATGCGCCATCCCGATTCGAATCCGTTTTAGTACTTGTATCGGGAAGACGGGTTAGTGCTCGCTTAGATCTGCAATATAATTTCCATGTTACTTTGCATCGTTTTTCCGCCTAAGTTATTCGTACTAATCGGACTATCCGCCTCCGGCGGAGCCTATGGCGGAGCCTCCGGCGGACAGGTATTAGAATTGAGACCTTCTATTTCATTAATTTCTACTGTAAGATTTTGTGCTCACCGGACTTATCCACCAAAGGCGGAAGAATTGT
>JALSTB010000095.1 GCA_026983955.1 Melioribacteraceae bacterium | reverse complement strand
CATTCCGGCATCGACAAATAATTTTGCAACTTCACCTATTCTTCTGATGTTCTCGGTTCTGTCTTCGGGGGAAAATCCCAAATTTTTATTCAACCCGTGCCTAATGTTATCGCCATCGAGCACGTAAGTTTTAACTCCCATCTCAAAAAGTTTTTTCTCCACTTCCCTGGCGATGGTGGATTTGCCGCTCCCCGATAATCCGGTGTACCAAACGCATACACCTTTGTGTCCGTTTTGTCTTTCCCTGTCGGCTTTGGTTATTTCGCCTTCGTGCCAGTAAATGTTTGTGCTTTTGATATCACTCATTAATTCCACTCCTTTTAGTTTTTAGAATTTCCTGCCGGCATAAAGCAAAATGTGTATAATTCGTTTTGAGGAATCAACGTTTTTTCTGGTTGAATTAGCACAGCTTCGCCACGCCGGTTACAGTTAAATTTCTCTTAATTCATTGAAAATAAAGAAAATATAAAAATCCTTTCCGGATTTTAATTGAATTAAGTAATATAACAATTATTTTAGTTTGTTATCCGGAAAAATACTGGTTAAATAATCTTTTTGTATTATTTTTTCAATTTTTTGCTCTTTACCATTCCTCCGGCCGAATAGGTTAAGTAGGTTAAATTTCCATCCGGTTAAAAACCCTTTCGGTTAAATACGAAATTATTCTGAAATATTGTTAAGGGATTTTAGTTTAAAACGGTATGCCAAATAAATGAATAACCGGCGGTTATCCAAACGGATATTATGAAGCGCATTACCCTGCTGTTTTGCTAAAATTTAATTTATTTAAGTTAAACTTTCCGAAATAATTTTTACAATTCTCTTGCTTGCCAATCCGTCGCCGTAAGGATTAACTGCATTAGCCATCCGGGAATAGGCTGCGGAATTGGTGAGAAGTGTTTTAACTTCCGAAAAGATTTTTTCACTGTCCGTCCCGACCAATTTAACCGTTCCGGCTGTAACAGCTTCGGGTCGTTCTGTATTTTCGCGCATTACCAGCACGGGTTTTCCGAAACTCGGTGCCTCTTCTTGCACCCCGCCCGAATCCGTTAATACTATATCCGATTTGTACATAACGGCAACAAAAGGCAAATAACCAAGCGGATTTATTAGATAAATATTTTTTTGATGCGAAAGGTACTTGTTAACCGGTTTTTGAACATTAGGATTTAAATGAACGGGATAAATAAAATTCACATCCGGAAATTCTTGCGCAAGATTAGCTACCGCTTCGCAAATCTGTTCGAATCCTCTTCCGAAATTTTCCCTTCTGTGTCCGGTAATAAGAACATTTTTGTTCCCGTTTTCAAAAATATCCGGTGCCAGTCCGGGGATTGCCGGAAAATCATTTTCAATTTTCTCTTTCGCAAGGAAAAGTGCATCAATTACTGTATTGCCGGTAATGAAAATATCTTTCCCGTTTATTCCCTCCCGCAATAAATTTTCCTTCGATGTTTCGGTCGGTGCGAAATGAAAATCCGCCAAACGTGAAGTTAACACCCTGTTAATCTCTTCCGGAAAGGGTGAATATTTGTTCCACGTACGCAAACCTGCTTCAACGTGTGCTATTCTTATTTTTTTGTAGAATGCAACAAGTGAAACTGCAAAGACCGTTGTGGTGTCACCTTGCACAAAAATCAAATCCGGTTGATAATTCTCAAGATACACGTCAACCGAAGTTATTACTTTTGCAGTCAGTTTCGATAAAGTTTGGTTCGGCTGCATTAAATTGAGATCAACATCGGGAATTATCTCAAAAATTTCCAATACTTGATCCAGCATTTCCCTGTGCTGTGCGGTTACACACACATTTACCTCAAAGTCCGTATTCTTTTTAAACTCCAAAATAAGTGGAGCCAATTTAATTGCTTCGGGTCTGGTTCCGAAAATAAACGATAATTTCTTCATTTTAAGCTTTTTTTAGTTTTAAATTAAGAAATATTAATTATAATTCTTCGTTTTAATCCGCATCACAAAAACGTTTTTGTTTTTCATTACATTCATCGGTTAAAAAAACAATTTCTTTAATTACAATAATTTTTGTGCCAAAGCTCACAAATCAATTTTTTGTGAGCTATTAATTGTGAATAAAAATTTACGAATAATGTGACAAAAGTGAATTTTCGTTTTAACATTAAATATACTAAATTAAATCCCTAAAAATTTAATTACGGGGATGGTAATTGGATTTTTTTAACAAACATAAGAGAAATAAGATGGAACTATCACATTCAATTGACAAAAAGAATCTAAGCTCGGTTAAAGTGGTCGATACCACTGCACCGGCGGTGGAATCATTCTACATCCCCAAACCTGTTGGGAAAGCTTATTTTGTACTTCCTGCATACAACGAAGAAGAATCATTGCCTAATCTTTTAAAAAGAATTGCGGAAATTCCGGAAACCAAATCGCAAAAGGTTGAAGTTTTTGTAGTTGACGACGGTTCAAAGGATAAAACCGCAGAAATTGTAAAAAAAGGTGTACCCGGATTGCATTTGCGTTTGGTTCCCCACGAAAAAAATATGGGCTTGGGTCAAGCAGTACAAACCGGAATACGCGAAGTGTTAAAAGTGGCAAACGACGAAGATATAATTGTTATTATGGATGCCGATGATACGCACGACGTTACATTACTTTCACCGATGATAGAAAAAATTGAAAAAGGAGCCGATATCGTAATCGCCTCTAGGTTTGTTGAAGGAGGAGACGACAGCAGCGCGCCGCCGTTCAGAAGATTACTTTCACGCGGTGCAAGTTTCGTTTTCAAAACACTTTTACCTTTGGGGGAAATAAAAGACTTTACCAGCGGCTACCGGGCTTACCGTGTGAATATGCTGAAAAGAATTTCAAACCATTGGGGCGAACGCTTGATTGAAGAAAACGGTTTTGCTTGCATGGTGGAACTTTTGCTGAAATTAAGACATTGGACACCCAAAATTACGGAAATCCCAATGAAATTGCGTTACGACCGTAAACTCGGCGAAAGTAAGCTGAAATTATTCAGAACTATTTTTCAATACATCAAATTGGCATTGAGGGACCGATTGGCTCCACCTCCGAGAAGGTTGTAAGTATGAAGAAAAACATTATCGTTATTGGCGGAGGCATTAGCGGATTAACCGCAGCTCACAAATTATCGAAAGACGGACACAATGTAACACTTATAGAAGCCACTTCCCAATTGGGAGGATTGGGAACATATTTCAACTACGAAGGTAAATGGATTGATAAATTTTATCATTGCATTATGCCGTCGGACGAACCTTTGCTCAATCTGATTGAGCAAGTCGGCTTGAAAAACCAAATGTATTGGAGACCGACACGAATGGGCTTCGCAGTCGACGGAAAACGTTACGCTTTTAACGGTCCGGTTGATTTATTAAAATTTAAACCGTTAAAATTTACAGACAGAATAAGGTTCGGGATTGCAAGTTTACTTTTAAGACAATTGGGAAAAGGACTTGATCTCGATAACACACGAATTGAAGATTGGTTCATAAAACTCTACGGGAGGGACGTATGGAAAAAAATACTAGAACCGCTTTTCCGGTCAAAGTTCGGGTCACACGCTGGCAGTTTGCCGGCATTGTACATCTGGGAAAGGCTGGGAAGAGAAAAAAATAAGTCGACCCGCGGTTATATTAACGGCGGACTAAAAGCATTGATCGACGCAATAGAACAGAACATCGAAAATTACGGCGGAAAAATTTTATTGAACACCGCAGTAGAAAAAATCGATAGCACAAACGGCAAAATGAAAATTTCGCTTGCAAATGGCGAAATGTTGGAAAGCGACTGGGTAATTGCCACAATTCCGGTTCCCCTTATTAAAAAAGCCGTCTCCGGTACATCGCTCGAAAATCTGTCCAATTTGCCGGAACTTACTTATCAAGGTGTTGTGAATGCACTTTTTTTCCTTAAAAAACCATTGGATAACTTTTACTGGCAGCCGGTAGTTAATTCGAATACCGAATTCGACGGTGTTGTGGAGATGACCGAATTGGTGAAAACCGAACAGTACAACGGCAACTACATGGTGTACACTATGAAATATTGCAGTAAAGACTCCGGGTTGTTCAAAGAAGATGAAAATGCGATTGCACAGCGCTGGAAAGAACAACTTAAAACTTTATTTGCCGATTTAAATTTGAAAGACGACGACTTTACGGAAATTAAAATATTCAAAGCTCCGTTCGTCGAACCGGTTTATCCTTTGGGTTACTCGAAATTAAAACCCCGAATGCGAACAGGCAATTCAAATTTGCTTTTAGCCACCTCGGCACAAGTATATCCTTCAATTACTTCTTGGAATTCAAGTGTTGGCTTGGCTAATAAAGTTGTAGATTATTTATATGATTTGGAGAACGGGAAAACATGAAACCGTTAGCCAGCATATCGCTCGATTTGGATAATCAATGGTCCTATATGAAAACCCACGGCGATAGCGGATGGGAAACGTTCCCTTCGTATTTCGATAAATTTATTCCCGATTTTCTCCAAATTCTGGAAAAATACGGCTTCAAAATTACGTTTTTTATAATCGGACAAGATGCAGTACTTGAGAAAAACCGCATATTTTTGAAATTAATAGCTTCCAGCGGACACGAAATTGCCAATCACTCATTTAACCACGACCCGTTTATTCAATTATATTCAAAAGAAGAATTGAACGATGAAATTCAAAAAGCGGAAAAAGCAATAATGAAAGCAACCGGAATAAAACCGGTTGGTTTCCGCGGTCCAGGATTCAGTTGGGGTAAGGACTTATTCGAAGTATTATTGAATAACGGTTACATCTACGATGCTTCCACATTTCCGACTTTTCTCGGTCCCATCGCCCGCCGATTTTATTTTGCTTCGGCAAAACTTTCGCCAGGTGAGAAAGAAAAATTAAAAAACCTCTATGGCGGTTTTACGGAAGGATTCAGATCGATAAATCCATACTTTTGGAAAGTAAACGGTAGAAATATCCGCGAAATACCGGTTTCCACTTTTCCGGTACTAAAACTCCCCATTCATCTGAGTTATTTGTTGTATTTAGCCAAATTTTCCGAAAAATTGATGATGTTTTACTTGAAATCGGCCATAAAACTTGCAAAACTAACCAAAACGGAGATGAGTTTTTTGCTTCACCCTACCGATATTTTAGGTGGAGACGTTGTGCCGGCTTTAAAATTCTTCCCCGGAATGGATTTAACAACTGCGCACAAAAAGGAAATTTTCGGTAAAATAATACAAACTTTGGACAATAATTTTACACTTGTAACTATGAAAGAACATTCCGGAAAAACCAATTTTAATAGAATTAAACCGCTTCCCAAGCATAAAAGCTGATTTAAGACATATTCTTTTATACCGTTTGACCATTATCACAAATTTTTTAGCCCTTTTCTTCTAATTGGGGGCGTTATTAAATAATAATTAGAAAAAACGCCAATGAAAAATGCTAAAAAATATCGTGTGAGTAACTTGGCGAAGCCATATTCAAAACAAAATAAAAGTGTGAAAATGAAAAATTTACTAATAGCAATTGCATTTATTTTAGTCTTCACCGCAAATTCTTTTGCTCAAATATTAAAACCCGGCGACGGTATCAGGTTGACCGTTTACAATATTGAAGACAAAGTAAGCGGTGATTATTTTGTTATGGAAGACGGAACCATCCGTTTACCCTATCTTGGTATTTTGGATGCCAAAGAAACATTTTTCAATGTTCTAAAAGAAAAAATTATTGCAAAATACGATTCTATTTACAAAAATCCGGAATTGAGCGTTCAACCGCTTTTCCGCGTAAGCATAATCGGTGAAGTAAACAAACCGGGCGTTTATTATGTAACCGGTTTTGAAAAAATAAGTGATGTTTTGGCACTTGCAGGTGGAAAAACAAGCTCGGCGGATTTGGATGAAATTTATCTGGTTAGAGACGGTAAAAAAGTGGAAGTTGATGCCGAACAAATTTTTGAAGAAGGAAACGTCTTAGCCGATTTCGATGTAAGGTCGGGTGATAAAATATTCGTTCCGCGAAATTTCTGGGCAAAATCGAACGACGCATCAATTTTGGTTTCGGCTTTGGCTGTAATTGCAGCAATAATTGGAATTTTCGTCAACTAAGTTTATAAAAAATCTAATGGTAAATACAATGAATCAAAATAATTCAAGTTACAGGAAAAAAGGCGAAATAAGTTTGGAAGATATTTTCAGCATAATTATTCGCCGGAAAGCAATTTTAATTTCGTTCGTTGTTTTGGCTTTAATTGCTGCGGTACTGTACAACTATTTCAAAACTCCGGTTTACGAAGCAACAACGCTGCTTAAAAAAGAGCAGATTACACGGAATCCGTTTTCAACGCAAATGAGCGATTTGCTTTTGATGCAACCTCAAGAAGAAATAGAAACCGATATGGAACTGGTGAAAACCAGAAAAGTTCTGCATAAGGTAATAAACAACTTGTATCTGAATATCTTCGTTAAAGAAATAGTTATTCCGGATGACAAAAACATCACGGTAAACAAAAATTATTTGAACGTTGCAACAATGGTGAACGATGAAGACAGCGTCGTCCAATGTTTACCGGCATTCAAGAACCTTCAAACAAATTACATAAAGAAAAAAGAATCCTATGTTTTGAGAAAAATTGAAGGCGGTTTGTACGAGCTGGAAAATCTTGGAACGAAAACAATTTACCGTTCCGATACTTTGGGAAATATTTCAAGTCCTTTAATTTCCTTCAAAGTCGATTGGAATCAAGCTAAATGGGGTTGCGAATTTTATTTCGATCTGGAAAGTACTTCAAAAGTTCTGAAAGATTTAAGTGATAGAATAAGCGTGAATAAACGGATAAAAACCAATCTCTTTGAAATATCGGCGAAGGCAACAACACCGCTCGCTGCAAAAATTTTGGCAAATACTGTTGCCAACAGTTATACATCAACCAAAATAGAGCAGCAAAAAGAAAACATCAGACATTCTTTTAAATTTGTCGATAATCAATTGCAAGAAATTTCTAAAAAACTCGAACAAGCGCAGAAACAACTGACTGACTTTAAAGCCCAAAACAAAATTTTATCGATTGACGAAAGCTCGAAGAAACTGATTGAGTTTGTGAGTAACTTGGAATCGGAAAAATTAAAAACCGAAATAGAACTGGCTACGTATGAAAACAAACTGAACGACATGAAAAACGAAATGAAAGCCAAAGGATATATTGATCAAACTTACTTAACACCGAACTCATTTCAACCGAGCGATTCACCGTTTTCCCGGCTGCTTTCCCAATTATCGGATTTGGAATTGCAAAAAATACAACTTTTGCAAAAACGCACGGAAAACCATCCCGATGTGATTACGTTGACCAATAAAATCAATTCGATAAGGAGAAACTTATCAAAATTCAACGGAAACACATTAACAGCTTACAACATCATAATCGATGCATTAAAAAGTAAAAAACACAAAATTGAAAATTTAATTTCTAACTATCTTACTAAAATCGAAAATCTGCCGGTGCAAGAAAACAAATTGGCAAACTTAATGCGTCAAAAAAATGTGTACGCCAAAATGTTCACACTCCTTTTGGATAAAAGGGAAGAAATGAGAATGGCGGAACTTTCGAAATTGCAAGACATTATCATTCTCGACTATGCCGAAGAGCCTTTGAAACCGATTCTTCCCAATAAAAAGCTGAATCTGATTGCGGCTTTGCTTTTCGGATTTGTCCTTGGAATGTTCGCATTATTTATTTATGAATTTAACGACAAAAAATTGAGTGACGTTTATGAAATCGAGAAAGATTTCCATTATCCGATTTTATCCGTAATTCCAACATACACAAAAGAAATAAAGGAAACGGTAAAAGAATCCGGGTCCATAACAAAACGCTTTGTAGCATTAATAGAAGGTGCGTTCAATTATAAAGAAGCATACAGAATTTTGGAAACCAAAGCTTCCAACTGCATGGCTTCTTCCAACAGCAAATATTTGATGGTTACAAGTCCCGAAGAAAATACCGGTAAAACAACAACTGTGGGAAACCTGGCTTTAACTATGGCCAGATCGGAGAAAAAAGTGTTGGTAATAGACTGCGATATAAGAAAACCAAAGATAGCAGAATTGTTCGGAATGGAAAAATACGCACCCGGTTTGGTGAATTTCTTACAAGGCGAAACCGAAAAACCGAATATTTACAAACCGATTAAAATTACCGGACATGAAAGCATATTAAGAAATATCGATATTCTGCCATCCGGAACATTTTCGGATATTTCGGGCGAAATTTTCGGTTCCGAAAAAATGAAAGAGCTTTTGGATGAGTTGGATTATTACGATGTGATAATTTTCGATACTCCGCCAATTACACGGATTGCCGACGCATTGTCGTTAGGAAAATTCGTGAAAAATGCTCTGTTGGTTATTCGCCCTGGCGTAACTTATAAAGAAAGCGTGAATTGGGCAGCCTCCGAACTTAAAGTGGCAAACGTTAAACTTTGCGGATTGGTAGTAAACGATTCGAAAGTAAAAAAATCCATACCGAGATATCAATACGGTTACAACAGTTAATTCAATTGATTAGGGGAAGTTAATTTAACTTCCTCTAATTTATTTGATATTTTTGCTCATAAAAAAATTTTGCAAGTGATGAATAAGGCTCTGGAAAACATAAACCCAAAAAATATTTTTATTGCACTCGTTATAACTTTCGCCGTTTTTTACAGCGCACAAGTTTCGTTTTTTACATCAAGAGCCGATGTGCTTACTTTCTCCAGCAGGTCCGCAGCCGAAAAGCCGGTTTTGGATTATGCCTTTCTGAATGAAAAGACATTATTGGATGAACCCGCCTTACCCAATTATCATTTGGGTCACACAGTAATTTTATGGCTTGTGTATCAACTGATGCCGTTCGATTTGGAAAAATCGGTTTTTCCGGCCGGTCTGGTTTCCGCAATTAGCGGCGGTTTCATTATCGGTCTAACATTTTTAATCTGGCTGGAACTCGGGTTATCCAAAAGAAAGGCTTTAATAATTTCTTTGGTTACAGGACTTGTGCCGAGCATTTGGTTCCACAATACTTTCGGTGAAGTTTATGCTTTGCAGTTGCTGTTTATTTTGCTCTTTGCATATATGTTCTTGAAAGGAAGAATTTTTCTTTCCGCACTGGCGTTTTTATTTGCCAATCTCGTTTCGCCCGTTTCCGCTCTTGCTTTTTCATTTGTGTTTTTAGCCGGTTGGGATAAAAAAACATTAAGAAATGCTTTTATTACCGGGTTGATTGCACTTGTAATTTATGTATTGGTTTATACAGCCATCGGTTCAAATCTTTTGAATTTATTAAACCCGCTTGGAACGGAAATAGAAGGGCGGTCGGTTTTTTACCGGATTGGTGTGTTGATTTTCTTTATTGTTTTAAATTTTAATTTCTTTCTGATTTATTTAATTAAAGGAATTAAACTTGCACGGGAAAATAATACCGTAATTTTCACAAGATTGTTGTTGGCAATAATCCCGCAATTAATCTTGTTGTTTCTCGGTTCAACTTTTTTTATTGAACTGGGAAGTTTTCAAATTCCATTATTCTGGGGGTTGGCATTTTTTACCGGTTTCGCCATTTCGGAATTGACTACAAATGTAAGAAAAGTTGCATTACCGTTAATCGGCAGTGTGCTGATTACAATTTTCTTCTGGCACGTACCCGATCGATTGGCTGCAATCGACCGGCATAATGCGGGTCAATGGCTTAAAGGCAAAGGCATAAACACTAAAATTATTGGCGACTGGAATACAAGCGTCGGTGTGATACTTTCCAAAGATGATATGGATTTAAATTTTTTAACAAACAATTATTATGATTGCCCTTGCCCTACCGAGAAAGATATCCGGATGACCAATGAAGATTCGTTGATTATAATAGCTTGCAAAAAAAATATTCTGCGTCAAAAACTTGCGGAGTTACCGGTACAAGGCTTAAAAATAGAACCCTATAATCCTTCGGAAGTAATTTCAACCGGAAAAACCGAGAAAATATACGAGAATAATTCCCTTGTAATGTATTACTGGACAAAAACTCAATAATTTAACGGGAAAATTTATTGTTCTATTCATATCAAAATAAAATGACAAAACGCTATTCTTTCAATAAGAAGAGCGATATTACCGTTTGGGTGGATTTGGATAATTCCCCGCACGTTTTGTTTTTCTTCCCGATTATAAGGGAAATAAAAAAAGAAGGATATAACGTTCTAATCACTGCACGTAAACATGCACAAACAATAAATTTGGCCGAATTATATAACTTGGATTACATTCCGGTTGGCAAACATTTTGGCAAGATTAAATTATTTAAGTTAATAGGTTTATTTATCCGGGCACTGCAACTTATACCTTATGCCAAGAAAAATAAAGTTATTCTTGCTCTTTCACACGGTTCGCGTTCGCAAATGATTACTTCGGCACTTCTGAAAATACCGTCGGTTGTTTTTTTGGATTATGAGTTCGTCAAATCCATTCCCTTTGTAAAACCCGATTTTCTATTTTTACCATCGATTGTAGATAGCGGAACATTAAAAAACAAGTTTGAAAAAATTCTGACTTACGACGGAATAAAGGAAAACATTTATATTCCCTCGATGCATCTAAATCCGAATATACTGACCGAATTGGGCATAGATACTGAAAAAATTATCGTTGTAGTCCGCCCGCCCGCCACCGATGCACATTACCACGATGCCAAAAGCGACAAGTTGTTTGAGAGAGTGGTAAATTTTCTCAACAAACATGAAAATGTTGTAAGTATCATTTTACCGAGAACGGAAAAGCAAAAGAAGAAAATAAATAAAAAGTGGTTAAAAGAAATAACCATGAGGAAAATCGTTATTCCTTCGAACATAGTGGATGGCCTAAATTTAATTAATTCAGCAGATTTGGTTATTGGCGGAGGCGGAACAATGAACCGCGAAGCGGCCGTTCTTGGCGTTCCGGTTTACAGTATTTTCCAAAGTAAAATAGGTGCGGTAGATAAACATCTTGCTGCAAACGGGAAACTGAAGCTCGTATCGCCAGACGACGACCTTTCGGAAGTAATCGAATTGAAAAAGTTAACAAGAGATTTAAACTTTACTACAAATTACTCCGGTACATTGAATCAAGTTAAAGATCACATTACCGGATTAATTAATTCATTAACCAATCAAAATTCCGGAACAAAAGATGAATAAAATTCCAGGTATAAAAGTTCAAAATACGGTAAAGACAGACATTCATCCAAAGATAAATACTCTGCTGAACATTTCGTTGAAGGCTATTGAAGAAATGTTCAACGAAGAGGACTTAACCTTTTACTCGAAGCGGAAAGAAATCAGAAACAAAGTAGTAAACAGAGGAGAATCGCAGCGATATAATTTAATTGCCCTTTTGGGTTTGTACAAAGCTTCGGTTCACGGTTTGGAAACAAAAATCGATCTTGATAAAGTTATCGGTCAACAAATAACTTATGTGCAAAAATATAAAAGCATTGGCGATATCGGATTGCTTTTGTGGCTGGTTTCCCTTTCGAATCCGGAAAAACTTGTGCAAATTTTGCCTAAAATAAATTTTAACACCATACTTAATGATTACAAGGATGCAAAGAGACAACTTACAACGGAGCTTTCTTGGTTTTTAACCGGATTGCTTTCGGCAACTATTTTCAACAAAAACTTCGCTGCGGTAATTAAAGATCTTCCCCACCAGGTTTATCAATTAATTAGAAACAATTACGGTGGCAACGGTATTTTTGCCCACAGCGGTAAAAGCAGGTTGAAACTCATATCCAGAGAACGTATCGGTACTTTCTCCGATCAAGTTTATTCTATCTATGCATTTACAATGTATGCAAAAGTTTTCGGTAACAAAGAAGCTTTAATGATTGCAATGGAATGTGCCGACAAACTTGCAGGCAAACAAGGAGAACACGGTCAATGGTGGTGGCATTACAATGCCACTAACGGTGAAGTGGTTAGCAAATATCCGGTTTTTTCGGTACAACAAGATGCTTTGGCGCCAATGGCATTCCTTGCAATTCAACGTGCATCGGGTAAAAATTATACCGATTATATTAACAAAGGTATAAACTGGTTGTTCTCTAACAACGAGTTACATACAAAAATTGTTGACGACAATAAAAAAATAATTTACCAAAGTTTCTCGGTAAATACGTTTAGCAGGTATTCCAAAATTTTATTATCGGTTTTATTCAAATTTAATTTCCCCAAAAAAGTAAAACTTAAAGTTTCCAAAAAAACTTTTTTGTACCATTACGGTTGGGTTTTATTTGTTTTCAGTGAATTAAATTCGAAAAAAAGAATCCGCAAAACACAAACAAAACCGGAAAACAAAAATACAACAGTTAAAATATTTTCAATTAATAATTGAATTTGAATAGTGACTTTAAAAAAATTAAGCAAAAATACTTTAGTTTACACAATCGGGAACATTGCGTTAAGAGCTTCGGCTTTTATTTTACTTCCCCTTTATTCCCATTTTTTAACGAAGAATGATTTCGGTATTCTTCAAACTCTATTGTTCACTATTCAAATAATGATAACTTTAATTGATGTCGGTGTTAGAACTTCACTTGTCCGTTTTCTACACGAATCCGAAAAAGAGAAAACATTAAAGGAACTTTT
>JALSTB010000094.1 GCA_026983955.1 Melioribacteraceae bacterium | reverse complement strand
CTGCAAGCGGAATCGTTTTTACAAATTATAGAAGCTGCCGGATAATAAAACATAACACTTTGTTCGGTAAATTTACGGGAAGAGCGTGTTGTTAAATTGATATGCCTTCCCTTTTTTAGTATATTTAATGATTATTATTTTAGAATAATTATAAATGCTTAAGAATAAGAAATTTTTTCTTTTTGTCTTTTTATTTACTTTTTCCGCAAGTTTTGCTCAGATTAAAATCATTGAATTGCCGTCTCCCGATTACGGGCAAGCCGATTCTGTGTTTTTCGACATTACTTCCACAAGAGGTATTATTCCCTTAAACAAAGGGTGGGAACTTTTCCTTCAGGATGATCCCGAAAATAAAATCGATGTTTCCCTTCCCTCGATATTCACTAACGAAAATTCTGTTATCTACCGGAAAGAATTTAATTTTTCGGGAGAGCAAATATTAAACTACAAATTTGACTTGGTCTCATTCGGAATAAATTACGCATCGGAAATTTTTATAAACAACGTTTCCCTCTACAAACATGCCGGCGGGGGTTATCCTTTCGAGTTCGAAATTCCAAAGGATATTCTGAATTACGATGTACCGAACGTAATCAAAATAAAAGTTTACCATAAACTCGATTCGAAAAATACAATTCCCCTTAAACCGAGATTTCTGTTTCCGGATTCAAAAGGCGGAATAACAGGTGATTTGTTTATTAAATTAATCCCCTTAACGCGTGTTGAAAATTTGAGATATTCATTTACTACTTTGAGCCGGAAAAAAGCCAAAATTAAATTGACGGTTAATTTCGATTTGGTTGACGAATCGAAAAATCCGGAAGGCAAAAACATTAATTATAAATGCTATTTGCAATTTTACGATCCCAACAAAGAAACAATTTTGTACTCTAAGGATTTTAATATAAAATTTAGGACTTCAAATAAAATAAGCAAAAAAGTAAACATTACCCTTTCCTCTACAGAGTTCTGGGATTTGAAAAACAGAGCCAATTATTTTATACGATTGGTACTCACGGATGGTGAAAATATAATTGACGAATTCAAACGTGATATTCCCATCAGGAAAATCAGCTATGCAAACCGTAACTTTAATATAAACGGGAAAAAAATTAAGCTTAAGGGCGTTACTTACATTCCTTCCTCCGATATTTTTTATACCGAAGACCTTTATTCCGTTTTCAAACGTGATTTGCAAATAATTAAAAATGCGGGCTTTAACTCCGTCCGGTTTTCCAAAGCCGTACCCCATCCGTATTTGCTTAAGCTTTGCGAAGATTACGGGTTATTCGCTTTCATCGAAATCCCGCTTAATTCCGTACCTGCCCAATTTTTACGTCAAGAAGATTTCTTAACCCGGGCGGAAACCTATGTTGCCCAAATATCCGCTTATTACAAGCGCTTCCCGATGGTTGCCGGAATAGGCGTCGGTAGTTCATACTTGCCTGACAATAAATCGAATTCGGAATTTATTGCACACCTTGCCCGGATTGTTAAGAAAAGCAGCGGTCTACCTGCATACGCTTCTTTCGTTGGTATTCAACACGATACGATTCCGGATTTAGATTTCTACGGAATTGAATTATATGCCAAAACCTTACCGGATGATTTTAATAAATCCGGAGAGCTTAACTATTTTATAAGTGAAGCCACTTATCCGAATTATAACGGGGAAACCAACGGTTACTTAAATCAATTTTCTTACGAAGCCCAAGCAAAATATTTTATCGATATAATTTCACAAAGTGAAAAATACAAACTGAAAGGTTACTTCCTCAATTCGATGTTCGATTACAAAGGTGATTTTGCACCCATGTTTTCCGGCTTTAATGACGAAAATGAATACAAAATCGGTTTGCTTGCAGCCGACCGTAAATCGGACCGGGCTTCTTTCCACATCATCAAAGCCAGAGTTAGAGACGGAAAACGCATTAACATTCCACTTGGAAATAAATTGGACGATTCACCGCTGTTTTTTATAATCGCCAGTTTGGTACTTTCGCTTCTGCTCGGAGTTTTGATTAACTCAAAAAAGAAATTCCGTGAAGACGCAATAAGAGCATTACTAAGACCTTACAATTTTTATGCGGATATCCGGGATCAAAGGATTTTATCGGGATTTAACACCAACTTTCTGATGATTTTACTTTCCGGTTCACATGCTTTGTTTCTCACAAACTTGTTATTCTTTTTGAAAAATAATATCCTTATCGAAAAATCTTTAATCGCTCTCGGTTCACCGGACTATGTAGAATTTGTGAGCTCCTTGGCTTGGAATCCCACGGATGCATTTATTGTCTTTTTTATTTTTTCCGTTTTAGGATTTTTACTTATCTCGGTCATTTTCAAATTTGCTTCATTTTTTATTAAAAACCGGGTTATATTTTCCAGTATTTACTATGTTGTTATTTGGGCGTTTTTACCGCTGACAATTCTACTCCCCTTGGAACTTGTGCTCTACAGAATTCTAATGGCGGATGTTATCAACTGGTATTTGTACACTGCCATTATCATTTTTAACATTTGGTTAGTTCAAAGATTGTTAAAAGGCATTTATGTAATCTTCGATGTTCGTCCTTTTCAAGTTTACTTTTACGGATTTATTTTTACTATATTGGTTATAGGTGCAATAATTTTATATTTTCAACTTTCCGAATACAGTTTGTTCTACATTCTGAATGCCGTTAAACAATATCAATTTTTATAAAAATTAAGGTAGCAATTTGTTTTTATCAAAATTAGAAATATTCGGGTTTAAATCTTTTGCAGATAAAACAAAATTGGATTTTTCCCGTGAAATAACCGGCGTGGTTGGGCCAAACGGTTCCGGTAAAACCAATATTGTCGATGCAATCAGATGGTGTTTGGGTGAACAAAAAAGCAGTACGCTCCGCAGCGACAAGATGGAAAACGTAATTTTTAACGGCACACGCAACCGTAAACCGATGGGAATGGCGGAAGTATCAATGACCTTTATCAACGATAAAGGTGTACTTCCTTCAGAATATTCCGAAATTACCATCACACGCCGCATTTTCCGTTCGGGTGAAAGCGAATACCTTCTGAACAAAAACGTTTGCCGGTTGAAAGACATAACAAATCTGTTTATGGATACCGGGATGGGCACAAATGCTTATTCCGTAATCGAACTTAAAATGGTTGAAAACATTTTGAGCAACCGGACAGACGAGCGAAGGAAAATGTTCGAAGAAGCCGCCGGTGTTAACAAATACAAATTGCGCAGAAGACTTTCGCTTAAAAAACTCGACGAAGTAAAAAACGATTTGACCCGCGTTAACGATATTATTTCCGAGATTGAGAAAAACGTCCGCTCGCTCGAACGTCAAACAAAAAAAGCGGAAAAATACAACAGATTGCAAGCCGAACTGCGGGAAAATGAATTGAATTTGGCTGAACGTGAGTTTGCTTTGTTCACAATTCAAAGAAATTCCCTTGCCGAAGAAAAAAACAACTTATTGCAAAAGAAAAACGGAATTGATGAAAACATTAAAAACCTCGAAGATAAATTAATCGAGTACAGAAATAAAATCTCCGAAAAAGAAGAAGTACTGAGAGCAAAATTCAACCAACTTTCGGAAATTTCCGATAAAATTCATACAAACCGTAAAAACATTTCCGTTGCCGAAGAACGCATTAAATCGCTTACCGAAAATATAGAAAATTATAAATCCGATATTGAAGAGCTGAAAATCCAACAAACCGAAACTGAGGAGCGGCTTAACGGCTATTTTCAAGAAAGATCCCGGGTCGAGCAAAAAATTGAAGAACTTTCACAAGTAATTGAGACCGAGGCTAAAACCGTTGAAGATAAAAAAATTAAGCTTGAAGAATTCCGAAACGTATTAAAGACCAAGAACGAATCTTCCCTCGAATTGCTGAAAAATTACAACGAACTGGAGACGAAACTCGGTTCGCTTGAAAATTATAAAACAAACGCAAACAAAACGATAGAAAAATTAAACGAAAAAATTCAAACTTTAACTTCCGATATTGCAAAAAGCGTAGGCTACCTTGAAAATCTTGAAACCGAAAAAGCGAAAGTAACCGAAGAGCTTAAGAAATCGGAAACTTTATACACTACCAGGCTTCAAGAAAAAGAAAAACTCGAACAAGAACTGAAAACCCTTAAAGAAAAAGAACTCAATGAAAAAGGAAACCTGACAAATCTCAAAAACAAAATAGAATTTTACCAATCGCTTATCACAAATTTGGAAGGAATTTCGGGCGGTTCGAAAATACTGCTGGAAAGCGAGGGCTGGACGGATAAGGAGAAAACCCTATTTGCCGACGTCGGAAATACCGATGAGAAATACAGACTTGCTCTTGAAGTAGCGCTTAAAAACGTGCTGAACAACTTATTGATTGCCGATCTGGATGATCTACATAAAGCGGTTGAATACCTAAAGAAAAACGATTTAGGCAAAGCTTCTTTCTTTCTGTTGGGCAACGGATTGAACTCCAAAGGCGTAATCAAAAAAATACTCAACTTCACCGAAAAAAGAACCGCAAATAAAATAGAAAAACAAAACGGATTTATCGGCTGGGCTTCCGGTTTGGTTAAAACAAATAACAACTGGTTGCCGTACTTCCGTAAAATTTTACATAAAACCGCAGTGGTGGAAACTCTTGACGATGCCATTCAATTTCATAAAAAATATCCCGATTTCAACTTTGCCACTTTGGAAGGCGATATTATAACAAATAACGGAATTGTGGAAGCAGGCTCCAAAGCGAAAGTTGATGAAACACTTTTCGGAAGAAAAAAATTACTTGAACAATTAAAAGAAGAATATCCGAAACTTGAAGAAAACTTAAAATATATTCAAAAACTTATTGCAGAAAAAGAAAATGCAATTGCACAAATCGATTTGAAAGTTTTATCCGATCAAGGCAACATAATTCTGAATGATATAAATAACATTGAAAAACAAATTGCAAAATTCGAATTCGAAAAATCGAAAGCCTCCGAAGAAATAGAAAAAATACAGAATGAAATTCAAGAGTTAATTAATCAAATAGGCCAATACGAATTTGAAATTACGGAATTATCCCAAAAACTCAATTCAATTAAAGCCGAAAAAACACATACCGGCGAAGAACTTGCCGGTTTGGAATCCGGGGTTCGAAATGTGGAAGATGATTATGAAAAAGCAGTAACCGAATTAAACGCAAAACGGTTGCAGTTGGAGCGCTTGAAAGGCGAATTGCAAAATATAATTAACAGTATCAACCGTTCCGAAGAATCTAAAAAAACAATCGCAGAAACCATTGAAAGAAGAAAAAACGAAATAAACTCCGCCCACGGAGAGATTTCCCGTTTGAAAGAAACAATAGATTCCGCTTCGGCAATGTTCGAGGAATTGGAAAACTCCAAATCCGCTTTGGAAAAAATTAAAATAGAACTCGATTCCGAAGTTACAGGAATGAAATCCGAAATGAACGAATTGGAAAACAAACTTTCGGAGTTAAGAAACGAGCGGCAAATAATATCGGACAAAATTCACGACATAGAGTTGAAAAACAGCGAGACAGGTATAAGATTGGAAAACCTTGTGGAGACAATCCGCGACGAATATGCAATGGATTTGGAATTCAAACATTTTGATGACCTGGACGAATTCGACTTCGACCACGTTTCGGCGGAAGTCCACCGTTTGAAAAACAGTATTAAAAATTTGGGGCAAATCAATCTGCTTGCTTTTGATGAATATGAAGAAGAAAAACAACGCTTGGATTTCCTTTTGAAACAAAGGGATGACTTGATAGAATCCGAAAAAGATTTGGTCAACACAATTAACGAGATAAACGAAACAGCCCAACAAATATTTTTGAGCACATTCGAAGAAATAAGACAAAATTTCATAAAAATTTTCCGCACTCTGTTTAATCCCGGGGACGAAGCCGATTTACGTTTGGAAGAAGGCGTTGACCCGTTAGAAGCAAAAATCGAAATTATAGCAAAACCAAAAGGCAAACGCCCAACCTCAATCGAACTTCTCTCAGGTGGAGAAAAAACTCTTACCGCCACGGCTTTGTTGTTTGCAATTTATTTGGTTAAACCGAGTCCCTTCTGCATTATGGATGAAGTGGATGCACCGTTGGACGATGCAAACATAGACCGGTTTACCAACTTGTTAAAAGAATTCAGCAAGAACACTCAATTTATTATTGTTACACATAACAAACGTACCATGGAAGCAACCGAAACAATGTACGGCGTTACAATGCAAGAGGAAGGGGTTTCGAAATTGGTAGGAGTAAGATTCAATGAAGATATTAAAGTTTCTGCATAAATTATATGAAAATTGACAATAAAGGTTTTAAAATATTTGTAGATTTTGACGGAACAATAACGCGGAAAGATGTTGGCGAGGAAATGTTCCTTACTTTCGGTAATCCGGAAAAAGCCCATTCCATAATCAAACAATGGTTGAATAAAGAAATCACTTCGATCCAAACTTGGCAATATCTGTGCGAAACCGTTGTTGACCTCAATATGAAAGACTTCGATGAATTCATCGATAAAATGGAAATCGACCCTTACTTTCTTGAATTTGTTGACTTTTGCAACAGTAACGGTCACGAAATCAGAATTCTAAGTGACGGCTTGGATTATTACATTGAAAGAATATTAAAAAATTTCAATATCCAACACATCGAGCATTACACAAACAAAGTTAAATTCGGTGCAAATAATAAACTGATATGCGAATTTCCGTATACCGACGAGGAATGTAATTTGTGTGCAAATTGCAAGCGGAATCATATTTTGGAAAACAGTGCGGACGACGATTTTACGGTTTACATTGGCGACGGTTGGTCGGATACTTGTGCCGCGCAATACTGCGATGTGATTTTCGCAAAAAGGTCGCTCCTCAAATTTTGTGAGAAAAACAGAATTTCTTATTTCCCGTTCACTAACTTCAAAGATGTAATTAAACGGTTGGAAGATTTGGGTAAGAAGAAAAGGCTAAAAAAAAGACACCAAGCATTTCTGAAACGAAGAGAAGTTTATATGCAAGGTTAGGAGTATATATTTGAACAATTTGGAAAAAATATCGAAAACGGTTTTTAAGTACAGAAGTTATACCCCTATTCCCTTCTTGATAATCATGTTGATTTTTCAGCAAGCAACGTTGCAAAGTTTAATTACCGGCTTCGTTATCGCATTGACCGGCGAAGGATTCAGATTATGGGGAGTTTCCTATGCCGGAAGCGAAACCCGCACTACGGGTGATGTGGGCGGAACTTATTTGGTAATTAGCGGTGCCTTCGGGCATGTAAGAAATCCGCTTTACCTCGGGAATATTTTATTGTACGTTGGAACCGGAATTATGTCAAATGCCTTGTTCCCTTACTTACAAATTATTGCATTGGTGTTTTTCTACATCCAGTACCGATTAATCATAATTGCCGAGGAAAAATATTTGAAAGGTACTTTCGGCAAAGCGTATGAAAAGTATCTTGATGCCGTGCCCCGGTTGGTCCCCAGAATAACAAAATACAAGGACAAAACGGTAACTCAACCACCGCTGAATGTTAAGGCCGGTCTCCGGTCGGAAAAAAGAAGTTTGCAAGCATTTACCATAATAACAATAATTTTAATAATACAATATTTAACGAATTGAACGTTAAAAAACCGATTATGATAATAGCCGGTGAAGATTCCGGTGATTTACACGGCTCCGCCTTAATTGCGGAATTGAAAAACATTGACCCTGCGCTGCAAATTTACGGTATCGGCGGACAAAAGATGATTGAAGCCGGCATGACCCCACAATATCACATTAAGGATATGGCGTTTCTCGGATTTGCAGAAGTTGTTAAGCATATTCCGTTTATCAGAAAAGTGCAAAGAGAATTGTTGAATGTAGTTAAAAATCGAAATATTAAAGAAGTTGTTTTAATCGATTACCCGGGGTTTAATTTGAGTTTGGCTAAAAAACTCAAAAAACTGGATGTTAAAATAATCTACTACATCTCACCGCAAGTTTGGGCTTGGGGAAAAGGCAGATTAAAAAAAATGAAGCGCTTAATTGATTTGATGATTGTTGTTTTCCCTTTCGAAAAAGAACTTTATAAAAATGCCGGCGTAAAAGTTGAGTATGCAGGACACCCTTTGGTCGAACGGATGAACTCATATCCTTATTTAAGTAAATCCGGACTGTACGAAAAATTCAATTTGGATGATGACAAGGATTTGTTACTTTTAATGCCCGGTAGCAGAAAACAGGAAATCGAAAAAATATTCCCGGAATCAATTAAAGCTGCTGTCCGTTTATCCAATGAATTGAATATGCAAACGGTTGTAGCTTGTTCGGGAAATATTGATGAAAATATTTTTCGCAAACTTACCCACGAAAAAAACTTTACAATTATTAAAGAGCATACTTACGATTTGTTAAAACATGCAAAATTCGGAATAATAAAATCCGGAACTTCCACTTTGGAAGCGGGTTTGGCCGAGCTTCCGTTTGTTGTTGTTTATTCAACAAGCGCTCTTACTTATTTTATCGGGAAAAAATTAATCCAAATCGATTCGATTTCAATGACGAATATAATTCTGGATAAAAAAGTGATTCCCGAATTAATTCAAAAAGATATGAATACCGAAAAAATATATTCGGTAGCAAAATCTATTCTAACCGACATTAAAAAATATGAATTAATAAAATCTGAATTAGAAAAACTTAAATTAAAACTTGGTTCCGGAGGAGCCTCAAAAAGAGCGGCGGAATTAATTTATGCGGAGTTAAATGATTAATAAAACCGTGAAACAAAATTTGCTGAGAAAAGCCGGTAATTATTTCTTATTCACATTGGTTGATTTACTCTGCCGTTCGGTACGCATTAAAGTGGTAAACAAAAATTACATCGAGGAACTTTTTAACAAAAACGAAAAATTTGTTTTGGCTTTTTGGCACGGTTATATGCTAATCCCTTGGTTTCTACACCGTAATAAAAACTTCGGTGCATTGGTTAGTATGAGCAAGGACGGTGATCTTTTGGCAAAAGTATTATCGAAATGGAATTATAAAGTCGTTCGCGGCTCCAGTCACAAAGGCGGTAAAGAAGCGCTAGGAAACATTATGCAACTAATTGCCGAAAATCATCCGGTTGCAATTACACCGGACGGACCAACGGGACCTCCGCACAAGATGAAAGCCGGTGCAGTTGTTGCCGCAAAAAAATCCGGTGTGCCGCTTGTGCTGCTTGGTGTTCATTACCGAGATGCCAAAACTCTTAAAAGCTGGGATTCATTCCGTATCCCCAAACCGTTTTCCAATGTGTGTGTTGTATATTCGGAGCCGATTAATATCGATGAAAACTCAACGTATGAAGAAACTTCAATGATGATTGCAAAAGCCGGAGAGAAACTGAACGATTTACAAATGGAGGCGGAAAAACTTTGTTAGATTTTTTAAGAATAATTCTTTCACCGCTTACGGTATTTTACTGGATTGCAATTAAAGTTAGAAACCTGTTTTTCGACAAAGGTATATTCCAATCCAAAGAAATGCCGGTAAAAATTATTTCGATAGGAAATCTTACCGTCGGCGGGTCGGGTAAAACTCCCGCAACGGATTTGGTAACCGGAATTTTGTTGGAAAACAATATACGTGTTGGCGTGCTGAGCAGAGGTTACAAAAGAAAATCAAAAGGTTACCGGCTGGTTTGCGATGGGAAAAACATCTTTACTTCGGTCGATGAAGCCGGCGATGAAATTATGATGATTGCCAGGGAAAAGAAAATTCCCGCCGCAGTTGCAGAAAGAAGAGCCGATGGCGCATTGAAATTTTTGAACGATGTTGAACTCGATTCAATAGTTCTTGACGACGGCTTTCAACACAGATGGATTAGTCGCAATTTGGATATCTTAGTAATCGACCAAAGATTTTTGCAAAAAGTAAACAAACGCGAACAATCACTTTTGCCTCTTGGCGATATGAGAGAGCCTTTCTCATCAATAGACCGGGCTGACATTATAATCATCAACCGGAAATTCAATAAACCCGAACCGTTACCCGCCAAACTTGAAAAATATTTCGAGGGAAAAAAAGTTTTCTATGCGGAGTACAAACCCGCAGGATTTTACGACGTTAAAAACAACCGTCATTTCCCTTTTCAAGAATTCGAAGGACAGAAAAGTCTTGTGGTCTGCGGCATTGCCCGTCCTTATTCGTTCCTGAGCATTTTGGAAAACAACAACATTGATATCGGGAATAAGCTGCTTTTCAAAGACCATAAACACTATACATTAAAAGATGTTCAAACAATACGCAAAAAATTTTACGATACAAATTCCTATTCCGTTTTAACAACCGAAAAAGATGCAATTAAGCTAACAAATTTTGCAATAGAGCTGGATGATATCGATATTTACTATTTGAAAATTAAAATGTTTGTAAAAAACAAAAATGAATTTGTGAAGGAAGTAACGAAAATTTTTAATCAAAATTAAAATACATATTCTACGAAAAAAATACGAGGTAAGTGATGGCTACGAAAAAAACTCAAAAGTATGTTTATTTCTTTGGAGGTAAAAAAGCCGAAGGTAATGCTAAGATGAAAAACCTTCTAGGAGGGAAAGGAGCAAACTTAGCGGAAATGGTGAACATCGGTTTACCGGTGCCGGCAGGGTTTACAATTACAACCGAAGTTTGTACTTACTATTACAAGCATAATAAAAAATATCCTAAAGAATTGAAGAAGCAAGTGCTCAGCGCTCTTAAAAAAGTTGAAAAAATTATGGGTTCGAAATTCGGCGATAAGAAAAACCCGTTGCTCGTCTCGGTTCGCTCCGGTGCAAGAATTTCAATGCCCGGAATGATGGATACGATTTTGAATTTGGGACTTAACGATGAAACGGTGCAAGGACTGATTGAAAAAACAAGCAATCCGCGCTTCGCATACGATTCGTACCGCCGCTTTGTTCAAATGTACGGCGATGTTGTTTTGGGACTTCAACCTCAAGACAAAAGGGAACTCGACCCGTTCGAAGTTATAATCGACAGAAAGAAAAAAGCAAGAAAAGTTGAACAAGATACGGATCTTACAGCCGAAGATTTGAAAGAACTTGTGGCGGAATTTAAGGCTGAAATTAAAAAGAAAACCGGACACGATTTCCCGGATGACCCGATGGAACAACTTTGGGGCGCCATCGGTGCGGTATTCGGCTCTTGGATGAACGAAAGGGCAATTGTTTACCGCAAAATTAATGAGATACCATCCGAATGGGGAACAGCCGTTAACGTTCAATCGATGGTATTCGGAAATATGGGTGAAGATTCCGGAACCGGTGTTGCTTTCACACGCGACCCCGCTACCGGGGAAAACGTTTTTTACGGTGAATATTTATTCAACGCCCAAGGGGAAGATGTGGTTGCCGGCGTTAGAACTCCGCATAAAATTGCTGAGCTTAAAAAAGACAATCCCCGCCTTTACAAAGAACTGAATGATATCCGCAAAAAACTCGAAAAACATTATAAAGATATGATGGATATCGAATTTACAATTCAACAAGGTAAATTGTGGATGTTGCAAGCCCGCGTCGGAAAACGCACCGGATTTGCGGCAATTAGAATTGCAGTCGATATGGTTCGCGAAAAATTAATCTCGAAGGAAGACGCTCTGCTCAGAATCGAACCCGACCAATTGAATCAATTACTCCGACCGATTTTCGATCCGGAAGAAAAACGCAAGGCAATTGATGAAGGAAAACTTCTCGCCAAAGGTTTGAATGCCGGACCCGGGGCTGCATCGGGTAAAGTTGCTTTTACAGCCCAAGACGCCGAGAAAATGGCTGCCAAAGGCGATAAAGTTATTTTGGTAAGAATCGAAACCTCGCCGGAAGATATTAAAGGAATGAGTGTTGCCGACGGTATTCTCACCGCAAAAGGCGGGATGACTTCGCACGCCGCTCTGGTTGCACGACAAATGGGCAAGGTTTGCGTTGCCGGCTGCGGTGCTCTCAACATCGATTACAAAAAAGGCACCATCAAAGTTGAAGGCAGTAAATTCGTTGTGAAAGAAGGCGATTACATTTCAATCGACGGTTCAACCGGAGAAGTTTTGGTTGGCGAAATTCACACCAAACCTTCCGAAGTAATTCAAGTCCTCATCACAAAAGAGCTCGATCCGAAAAAATCCAAAGTGTACAGAACTTACCGCGATTTAATGTCGTGGGCTGATAAATTCCGCAAACTCGGTGTCCGGACAAATGCGGATCAACCTGACCAATCGAGAAACGCAATCGCATTCGGCGCCGAAGGAATCGGTTTGTGCCGTACAGAACACATGTTCTTCGGCGGCGACAGAATTCTTGCCGTTCGCGAAATGATTCTTGCCGACAGTGAAGAAGGAAGGAAAAAAGCACTGGCTAAATTGCTACCTCTTCAAAGAAAAGACTTTGCCGGTATCTTCGAAGTGATGGACGGAAAACCGGTTACAATCAGAACTCTCGATCCTCCTCTGCACGAATTCCTGCCACATTCGGCTAAAGAGCAAAAAGAACTTGCCCAAGCATTGAATATTTCAGTTGCAAAAGTGAAAGAAAAAATCGAATCGATGGCGGAATTCAATCCGATGCTCGGTTTCCGCGGATGCCGCTTGGGTGTAAGCTATCCCGAAATTACCGAAATGCAAGCCCGTGCAATCTTCGAAGCGGCAATCGAAATGAAGAAAAAAGGAGTTAAAGTTAAACCCGAAATTATGATTCCGCTTGTCAGCGTTAAAAAAGAACTCGACCTGCAAAAGGAAATTGTTGACCGGGTGGCAAAAGAAGTATTCAAAGAAAAAGGTACGAAAGTCAATTATTTGGTCGGAACCATGATTGAATTGCCGCGGGCTGCCGTTACCGCCGATGAAATTGCGGAAACAGCGGAATTCTTTAGCTTCGGTACTAACGATTTAACTCAAACAACATTCGGACTTTCGCGGGATGATGCCGGTAAATTCCTTCCGCTTTATGTTGAACATGAAATTTTACCGCGCGACCCGTTCGAAAGCCTCGATCAAACCGGCGTTGGTAAATTGGTTGATATGGGTACAAAATTGGGACGCAGTACAAGACCAAAATTAAAAGTCGGAATTTGCGGTGAACACGGCGGCGAACCCGATTCCGTAGAGTTTTGCCACAGAACCGGTTTGGATTACGTAAGCTGCTCGCCGTTTAGAGTTCCCATTGCCAGATTGGCAGCTGCACGGGCGGCTTTGCGCGATAAAAAAACATCAAAAAAGAAATCAAAATAATCTTATGGTTTCTCGAGGAAGTGCAACATTTGTTCCTTTATGTTGTTAAAATGTTTGCACTTCCCTATTTTTTAATCGGTATTTTAGAATATGAAAGAGGAGTTATATGAAGTTATCGGATTTTAAATATAATCTGCCGAAAAATGCTATTGCCAAGTTCCCCGTACATCCGAGGGACAAAGCCAAATTAATGGTATTGGACCGTAACACAGGTGAAATTGAACACAGAATTTTCTCCGACGTGGTTGATTATTTGCATCGCGGGGATGTTTTGGTAATTAACGAAACCAAAGTTATGCAAGCAAGGTTATTCGGACAAAAAGAAAGAACAAATGCAAAAATAGAAGTATTCGTACTCCGCGAACTGAATAAAGAAGAAAATATTTGGGATGTGATTGTTGACCCGGCACGGAAAGTAAGAATCGGTAACCGTATTTATTTCAACGATAAATTATGGTGTGAAGTTATCGATAACACTACATCGCGTGGCAGAACCGTCCGCTTTAATTATGAAGGAAACGATATTTACAAAGCAATTGAGAAAATGGGAATAACCCCGCTCCCTCCCTACATCAAAAGGGATGTTGTAGAGAAAGACCGGGAAGATTATCAAACCGTTTTTGCAAAGCACGACGGCTCCGTTGCCGCTCCTACTGCGGGTCTCCATTTCACTAAGGAACTTCTCAGAAAAATTAAAAAGAAAGGGATAAAGGTTGTGCCCGTTCTACTCCACATCGGATTGGGTACGTTCCGCCCGGTTGAAGTGGAGGATTTAACAAAACACAAAATGGATTCGGAATATTTTGAGATTCCGGAAAAAACCGCCGATGTAATTAACGAAGCAATAAGAAACAAAAAAAGTGTTGTTGTGGTTGGAACCAGTGTTACGCGTGCCCTCGAAAGCAGCGTAACTTCCGAAGGTTTTGTAAAACCGAACATCGGATGGACGGATAAATTTATCTTTCCACCGTACGAATTTAAAATTGTGCGGAAATTAATTACAAATTTCCATCAACCAGAATCCACTTTGTTGATGCTTGCATCGGCATTCGGCGGTTACGATAACATCAGAAAAGCATACCGTAAAGCTTTGAAAGAAGGTTACAGATTTTTAAGCTACGGCGATGCCATGCTTATTCAATAATTTCAAAACCGGAGGCTGGCTTTTGAAGCAAGCCTCCTTATTTCATTCTTTATGAAAACAATTGCTATCATACCGGCTGCGGGAATCGGCAAACGGATAGATTCCGGGGTTCCCAAACAATTCTTAAAAATTAACGGAAAAGAAATTATCGCTTATACACTCTCCGTATTTCAAAAAAACAAATTGATTGATGAAATTGTTGTACCTGCGCAGCGCGAATATTTCGATTTACTGAATGATATAAAACGCAAATACGGTTTTACAAAACTGGTCAAAATAATAGAAGGCGGCGAGGAAAGACAAGATTCCGTTTTTGCAGCTTTGAAAAACTCCGGCGCAGAAAACACCGACTTCATTGCCGTACACGATGCGGCACGCCCGTTGCTTTCACAAGAGCTGCTTACCAAAGCAATTTTCGAAGCAAGGAAACATAATTGTATTGTTACCGCAATTAAAGCCCGCGATACTCTGATAGTTGGAAACGATAACGTAACGGATTATCTGGACAGAAACAAAATTTACTACGCACAAACTCCGCAAATTTTCCAATACGGAATTTTAATGGAAGCAATGATAAAAGCGGAAGCCGGAAATTTCAAAGGTACGGACGAATCGATGCTGGTAAATAAATATTCCGGTAAAGTAAAAATTGTTGAGGGGGAAACAATAAATTTCAAAATTACCACAAAACCGGATTTGGAATTGTTCCGTCAAATCATTTCCAGCTCCGGATAAATACTTATTTTGTTTTTACTTCATTAAAATTTTACCGGAATTCTTCGATTTTATTATTGATATTTTAATTTTGTAAAGACAATTACAAATCTCTTCAATGAAACAATTCTAAATTTCGGTTGTATATTGACAAGATTTTCAATAAATTTGAAAAATTAGTAAGTCGAGAGAGCAGAAAATGTTAAACTTATTGTTCATAATTTTATTGTCGTATTTGGTCGGTTCCATACCGAACAGCATTATTATTGCAAAATTGGTTAAAGGAATAGACATCAGGCAACACGGCAGTGGAAACGCCGGCGGGACGAATGTTTCCAGAGTACTTGGTAAACGTTACGGATTGCTTGTTATTGTTCTGGATGCACTTAAAGGCGCCTTTGCCGTTGTGGTTATTGCCCGTTTGTATTTCGGTAATTTTCCTTTTCCCAACCAAACCCCGTTCGATGATTTTACACTTGTGCAAATTATCGCAGGCATCTCCGCTGTTTTGGGTCACGTTTGGACCGTCTTTGCCGGATTTAAGGGCGGAAAAGGTATTGCAACCGGGCTCGGCGTTCTGATAACAATTATTACTCTCGATATGCTTTTGGCTGTTGCCATTTTTATTTTTGTTGTTTCCATTTCCAAATATGTTTCGCTCGGCTCGATTTCAGCCGCTTTATCTATTCCGTTGATTATGATCATTAGAGAAAATGTTTTCGGTGTGGATATTCCCGGTTATCACACTATTTTACCTTTTGTTATTCTTCTTTCGCTCTTTGTGGTTTACACGCACAGAGCCAATATCGTACGTTTATTGAACGGACAAGAAAGCAGATTTAAATTTTCCAAAAAAGATAAAAATTAATAATGAACGTTTCCGTTCTCGGAGCGGGCAGTTTCGGTACTGCCCTTTCCATAATCTTATCGCTTAACGGACATAAAGTTACTCTTTGGGAACACAAACGAAATTACGCACGCACACTTAGAAAAAGCAGGGAAAACAAAGTTTATCTTCCGAAAGTAAAAATCCCCGAAGATATAATAATCACATCCTCACTTGAAGAAGCCTCCGAAAACCAGCACATGATTGTATTTGCCATTCCCTCACAATACATACGGAGTGTAATTCAAAAATTCAAGAAATACAATTTTAAAGATGCAACATTGGTCAGCGTTGCAAAAGGAATAGAAAAAGATACGCACTTGACCGTAACCCAAATTATAAAAGACGAAATACCGGAAATTTCATCTTCAAACATCGGGGTATTATCCGGGCCTAGCCATGCAGAGGAAGTGGCAAGGAAAATTCCAACAGCAATAGTAGCCGCTTCCGAAGATGAAAATACCGCTCAAGAAATTCAAGCGGCGTTTATTACTTCTTATTTCCGGGTTTATTATTCAACCGATGTAATTGGAGCAGAATTGGGCGGTGCATTGAAAAACGTTATTGCAATTGGTGCCGGAATTATCGACGGAGCCAAATTCGGTGATAACACCAAGGCGGCAATTATGACGCGCGGCATAGCGGAAATTTCGCGACTGGGTATTGCAATGGGTGCACGACCCGAAACGTTTGCAGGACTTACCGGAATCGGGGATTTGATTGTTACCTGTATGAGTAAACACAGTAGAAACCGTTACGTTGGTGAACAAATTGGTAAAGGGAAAAAATTAAAATCGATTATTAACTCAATGTCGATGGTTGCCGAAGGTGTGGTAACCGCACGCTCGGCATACGAACTTGCACAAAAATATCAAATCGAAACCCCGATAATTAACGCCGTTTACGAAGCTTTATATCTCGATAAAGACCCGATTAAAGTTACATACGAGTTGATGTCCCGCGAAATGAAACCGGAGATTTAACAAGAATATTTTACTCTGCCGGGGATTTTACCTTTCCATTCTCCAAAGTCGGCTAAAAAACATAAGAATTTTCTCATATTCATTAACGGATTTTTAATTTCGCGGGAATGGATGTGAAAAGTGCAGCAAATGTATTTTGTTCAGCCCGCAATTGTCAACTCAACGATTTTATCTTCATTTTATTATAATTTCAATTATTTTTAGAGAAAAAAATTAATATGACTTCACTCTCCGATTCCGTTCAATTTATCAGGTCCGTTGGACCCAAGCGTGCCGAGACGTTGAAAAAAGTCGGACTTGAAACCGTTAAAGATTTATTATTTTATTTCCCAACCAGATATTTGGACAGAACGAACTTACTTTCTTCTGCGAAAGTAATTCAATATGTTGCCAATGGTTACGAAGGTGAAGTTACGGTCATCGGTGAAGTTACAGATAAAGAAATTTTGCGCTTCGGGAAAAAGCAAGTGTTAAAAGTAAAAATGCGCGATTCGGCAGGCTTTTTCGAATGCGTCTGGTTTCAAGGAATTAAATATTTCAAAAATTATTTTAATCTGAACGAAGTTTACGCAATCTCTGCAAAACCGGTTATTACCCGTTACGGACATCTACAGTTCGCTCATCCCGATTTCGACAGATTAGCGGATACAGAATCAACCGAATTTAAAAACACCGGGAAAATAATCCCCTTTTACAGAATCCCCAAGGAATTGAAATCAAAAAATATTGGCGAGTTAAGCCTCAGAAAAATAATAACGCTTGCAGTAGAAAATTACATTCACCTTGTGAAAGAAACTTTGCCACCATCGCTCGTGAAAAAACACGGATTGTTACCAATAGGTCAAGCCTTAAAAAATATTCACGATCCGGAAAGCAGTGAAAGATTAAAAGCCGCTGTTAAAAGATTTAAATTTGAAGAATTATTTTATCTCGAAATATTAATTGCATTACGTAGAACAACGCTTAAACGGAAATTAAAAGGTCATGCTTTTAATATTCATTCTGCACCAATTAAAAAATTTCTCGAATCCCTTCCGTTTGAATTAACCAAATCGCAACTTAAAGTACTTTCCGAAATTAAGAAAGACATGTTAAGCGGGCAACCGATGAACCGGCTGCTTCAAGGCGACGTTGGGAGCGGTAAAACAATTGTAGCCGTTATTTCGATGTTAATCGCTATTTTCGACGGAGCTCAAGCCGCATTAATGGCTCCGACCGAAATACTTGCAAATCAACATTTTATAAATATTAAAAAGTTAGTGAACGGAATGGGAATAAACACCGCTTTGATAATAGGCGGACAAAAAAAATCGGAGCGGAAAAAAGTGCTGGAGGAAATTGCCTCCGGTAAAATCGATTTGGTAATCGGTACTCACGCTTTGTTCGAAGAATCCATCAAATTCAAAAATTTGAAATTAGTGGTAATTGACGAGCAACACAGGTTCGGCGTAATACAACGCTCGAAATTTATAGAAAAAGGAGTTGCGCCGGATGTTTTGGTTATGAGCGCCACGCCAATTCCAAGAACGCTTACAATGACAATTTACGGTGATCTTGATGTTTCGGTAATTGACAAGCCGCCGGCAAACAGAAAGGAAATAAAAACGGTTCTTACCGGTGAGAAAAAATTGCCCGGTATATACAAATTCATCGTCGATAAAGCAAAGGAAGGATACCAAACTTTTATCGTTTATCCGCTGGTGGAAGATTCCGAAAAACTTTTGCTCAAAGCGGCAACAACACATTTTGAAGAATTGAAAAAAACTTATCTGAAAGATGTGAAAGTAGGAATGATACACGGGAAAATGAATTGGCGTGAGAAAGAAGAAACAATGAAAAAATTTGCCTCCAAAGAATTCGATGTGTTAATTTCCACCACGGTAATTGAAGTCGGTATTGATATTCCCGATGCAAACATTCTGGTAATTAACGATGCTTTCCAATTCGGTTTGGCACAGCTGCATCAACTCCGGGGCAGAGTGGGCAGAAGCGATAAACA
The DNA here is from genome assembly GCA_026983955.1 of Melioribacteraceae bacterium. Classification (GTDB taxonomy): domain Bacteria; phylum Bacteroidota; class Ignavibacteria; order Ignavibacteriales; family Melioribacteraceae; genus BMS3ABIN04. The sequence continues at coordinate 34,208 of JALSTB010000094.1, read as the reverse complement.
AGCATATTGCATTTTAGTGGCAAAAGACGAAATGGCTAAACGGATTAATAAATTCAATTTCGATTATGAATATCTTTCCAAAACGGAAATAGAAAAATATAAAACTCTAATCCGGCTGAACGCAATGGTGAAATATTCAAACGGATTTAAAATTGCGGAAGTGGATTTGAAATTACGCGGACCCGGAGACATTTTCGGACTAAAACAAAGCGGTTTTCCCGACTTGAAACATGCCGACATAATTTCAGATTCGAAAATCTTGTTCGATGCTAAAAAAGAAGCTTTCGCAATTATTGAAAACGACCCCGATCTGATAAAGCCGGAAAACCAAATGATTAAAAACCACTTAATGACGAATTACCGGCAAAACCTGAAATATTCTCAAGTACCGTAATTACTTTTCTTTCTTTACCAAAATATTTTTCAAATCAATTTCAAGTGTTTCAATTGGGGTTTCGATAATCCGGCCTATTTCCTTTCCATTCTCATAAACTATAAACGTGGGAACCAGTTCAATATTCAACGAATCGGGATCGAAGCCCGGTGCTTTTTTCTTTCTGTCAACCGTAATAATTTTGTATTCCGTTTCCGGGAATCCGGCTGCATCAAGAATTTTAACGAATCTTGGCACTTCCCGCCTGCTGTCGCTGCACCATGTTCCCATTATAATTAATATGTTTTTACCTTTTAAATTATCCCTCAAAAATTCTACGGTCGCACTGTCCGGTTTATATTTTGTATATTCGGAGTTGAACCATTGGTAGAAATTCGAATCTTGAAAATCGACTGTTTTTGTAAGTCCTAAAAGCATAGGTTTCCCGGTTTTGGCATCAACGGTTAATTCGCATTTATTTTGACCGGAAACAGAAATCGAAATAAAAAGCAAAAATAAGAACATGGTTTTCATATTAATCTCCGTTATTATTTGAATTTGCTCTTAAATCCAATCCCCAGAACAGTTTATTTCTGAGTATTTCAAAATAATTTTTTTCGCTTGTATGAAGAAGCTTTAGTAATTTGTCACTTTTGAAAACATGAATTGTGGCAGGCGATTTAAAATAATGCACGCGTTGTCCATCGCAAATAACTTGAATATTTTTATGGGGAGAGCGTGCAGTAACGGTAATTTTTTGCGAGCCGGAGAGTACCAAGGGCCGCATGGTAAGAGTGTGAGGTGAAACGGGACTCAAGGTAATAACATCGGTTTTCGGGCTTACAATTGGTCCACCTGTAGATAACGAATAACCGGTTGACCCAGTTGGTGTAGCGGCAATAATACCGTCTGCCGAAAAAGTGGATACATATTCACCGTCGGCTTTTACGGTCAGCTCAATCATTTTGGGCCATCGACCCCGGTCAATTACAATATCGTTAATTGCATATAATTCGGTCTCCTTTTCACTTTCACAGAAACCGCTTAACGCCATCCGTTTTTCAATATAATACTTTTTATTTTTAATTCTCAACACTAAATCATTAATACTATTAATATCAAATTCGGCAAGAAAACCCAGTTTGCCGTAGTTGATACCAACCAAAGGTGTTTGTGTTAACCTTGCCGCATAAGCAGTTGTAAGCATTGTCCCGTCGCCGCCAATTGAAACTATAATATCACTGACTTGAAAAAGTTTTTGATTGTCTAAAAATTTTTCATCCGGTATTTGCCCGGCATGCTTTGAACTTTTCCGTTTTATATCTTCACCGATATAATATTGCATTTGTTCTTCATCCAGTTTTTTAATCAGTGTAAGAACAACATCCCATATTTTAGATTTTGAAATATTTGGAATAATCCCGATTACCATATCTATCTACTTTCTGTTTTTTAATTCCCACAGTTTGGCATATTTTGTAAAAACATAAGCCGATGAAAAAACCGCAAGGATAAATCCGTGCAAACCGTCGAGAAAACCTTTTTTTATAAAATACATTTTAATAAAAACAAAAAAAGGGCGAAATAGCAAATCGTTCAACGAGGCATTTTTTCCTGCTTTGAACAATTCTTCTGCGGCAAGTGTTGTATAACGGTTGAATTTTTCAAAATAATGATTAATATCCGGATCGGTATAATGTTCCAAATCGTTTTCCAGTTTTCCCGTTTCTCCTTTAACAATCAACCCTTCATGTACTTCGTTAGAATTAAAATAAGCAAAATTTTTATTAAATAATCTTGTAACATAACCGGGGTACCAACCGCTGTGTTTAATCCACTTTCCCAAAAAGTATGCTTTGCGTGCAACTTTGTAAGCTTTATGTGCCGGAACGGATTTTTTAAATTCGTTTAATTCATCACAAAGTTCTTTTGTTATTACTTCATCCGCATCAATCCAAAAAATCCAATCGTGTGTTGCCTTTTCCACTCCCTTTTGTTTCGTTTTTGCGTAACCTTCCCATTTTACAAGAAAATAATTCACTTCGGGAAAAGATTTTGCAATTTCCAATGTTCCGTCAACCGTTTCCTCATCTATTAAAAGAATGATTTCATCAATGCATTCAAGTTGACTTTTAATGCAACGTGCAATATTCTTCTCTTCGTTTTTGGCAAGAATTACCGACGATATTTTAACTTGATTTTCCAATTGATTCAGATGTTTTATGTAAAGCTATATTCAAACCCAAAGAAAACCAAACCATTGTAATTATTTCGTGATCGCCGAAGTTCCATTCGGCCAAGCCCGAAACCAAAAATGCCGTGAACATTCCAATTGTACCAAGTGCAAATGCCGCTTGAAACGTTCCGCTTATCGATTTCTTATAAATAGTGAAATCCGTTTTAAATATTTTTGCCAATAAAATAATGAACACAACAAAACCGAACACTCCCAATATTACCAAAATATGAACATAATTGTTATGCAAGTGACCGAAATTTTCTTTCATGTAATAAGGCTTGTACATGGAGAATAATTTTTGCATATCAATATCGCCAACGCCAAACAGCGGATGATCCCGCAATATTTTCAAGCCCGTTTCCCATTGAATAATTCGCTGTATATTTGTTGTGTGGTACAAATCCACAACGGAAAGCAGCCGGTTACGTTTATATGAAGTAACTGCAAGCCTTTTGCCGTTTATTGCAAAAGATGACGGTTTAAACTTTAAATTATACGACCCCACTTCACGCAAGTTACCTTCGTCATCACCGGCAACGAAATGAATTTTCCCTACGGCCGAAAGAATAACCGCATCATTATCCCTTTTCTTTATTGAAATTACACCACGGATTTCTTTAATGATTTCGGGTGCACGGGAGATATCTTTTAAATTAAAAACATATAACCCGTCCTCGTTATCTGCGAACAAACGGTTATTCCAAATCCAAAGATTCACATAATTTTTCTCAAGATGAATCTTACCGTTTAATCCGGACGGTAAATGAAGAGAATCCAAACTGTAAATTTCAATGTTCTTTTCATTCAGATTGTATAAGGCAAGATGCGATTTGCTTACACTAATATTTCTTGCATCGTGAATGGCTGGGAATCTCTTTCTTTCATTTATATTTTGATTATTTAAATACACGGTTAACCCGCTGTCCAAATCGTTTACATACAGAAGATTGTTTTTTATTGCAAAACTTTTTGTGTCACCGGGTGAAACAAACTCCGTATCAAATTGAAATTCTTTATCGTTAACCGCATTCCACAATACGAAGCGACCGTCAACAAGTTTTGCAAATAATTTTTCTCCCCAAAACGTTACTGACGTTACGGGGAAAGGAGTTTGTACTTTTGCAGTATCGAACGAACCGTCAACTATTAAAATGCCGTTTTCATAATCGGCAACATAGGCGATATTATTTTTCAAGGTAACTTCGTAAGCCCTTCCCTGTGTATCCAAAACTTTTACAAGTTCCGGGTTGTCTTTACCGTTGGAATAAAATCTTATCTTGCTTTCGTTCGGGATTAAAACAATAGCAAGCAGAAGTATCGCGGCAATTGCGGATAACAAAACATATTTCCGTTTTAATAACAACATTATTCCTATTCCGGCAATCGTACCAAGCCAAGCGGCTCTCGTATAGCTTGCCAGAAGTGCAAGTATTGTTATTAAAAAACCGGTTAAAAATAATACTTTAAATTTTAATTTATTTTTATATTCAAGGAAAAATGCAAAATAGTAAACGGCAACAAAACTTATTAAACCGCCCGCCGTCATTACATATTGAAAAGGTGAAGGTCCTTTCGATTCGATTCTGTACAATTGTTGAATAAAGTGTTCGTAAGCAAATGCAATGTAAGCCAAAATTGTAATTAACGCTGCACCCAAAAATATTTTAACAAACAAAACGGCTTTTTTATAATCGCCGGCGGCAACTATCATTGTATACACAACGGGAATAAGCAAAAATCTTTTTAACAAATTGCGGAAGGCTTGGGAATGATTAACGGAAAAAACAGTTGAGATTATTTCGGCAATAATGAAAAACAAGAATGGGATTTCCAATCCGGTTTTGGGGAAAGGATTTTTTTTTGTAAATGCAAACCGGATCAAAATGAACAGTAAAGCCCCGTAATATCCGATTTGGTTAAGGAAAATCGAATTGGTAAGTGTGAGTAAAAAAAGCACCGTAAAAGAAAAAATTAATTTATCGAGTTTTCGTATTATTTGAGTGGTTTCATTCATTATTGCTGGTCGCGGAATTGTAGTTCGTAGAGTTTTTTGTAAATACCGTTCACATCCGCAATAAGTTCATCATGTTTTCCGTCTTGCACAATTCTACCTTTTTCCAAAACCAGAATTCTGTCGGCATTCCTTATTGTACTTAATCTATGGGCAATTACGAAAGTTGTACGGTCAACCATTAAATTCTCAATTGCTTCTTGCACTAAAACTTCCGATTCATTATCGAGTGCAGAAGTGGCTTCGTCGAAAATCATTACCGGTGGATTTTTAAGCAACGCGCGTGCAATCGATATGCGTTGCCTCTGTCCGCCCGACAGTTTGGAGCCGCGCTCACCGATAATCGTATCGTACCCTTCCGGGAGCTGCATAATAAACTCGTGTGCGTTAGCCGCTTTGGCTGCTTCTATGATCTTCTCCAGCGGATAGTCTTCAAGTCCGTACGCAATATTATTTCGCACTGTCTCGTTGAACAAAATTGTTTCTTGGGTAACAATACCCATTAATTTACGTAAACTTTTAATTTTAATATTTTTAATATCAACTCCGTCAAGATAAATTGCACCTTTGTAAGGGTCGTAAAACCTCGGCAACAAATCGCATAAGGTTGATTTTCCCGCTCCGCTGCTTCCCACGAATGCAATAACTTCACCTTTCCTTACTTTGAAGTTAATGTCCTCTAAAATCAGTTCATCCGAATCTTCATATTTGAAGTAAACGTTCTTGTATTCAATGCTATCGTTGAAGTCATTAATTTCTATAGCGTCTTCCTTGTCGAAAATATTAGGTTTGGTGTCGAGTATTTCGAAAATTCTATCTCCTGCCGCACTCGATTCTTGAATCCGGTTATTAATACTTCCCAATTCTTTTATCGGTGGCATCAGTTGGAAAATTGCAAGCAGAAAGCCCATAAACTCACTTGCTTTTATTGCATGCTCTTCAAGTACAAGTTTTCCGCCGTAATAAACAATAACCACACCAACCACAACACTTAAAAATTCGGTAATCGGACTTGCGGCATTCCGTATTCTTACCATCTTCAAAAACATTCTGAAAAATTTCTCAGTTTGTTCACGGAACTTTTTATTTTCGTATTCTTCCATTCCGAATGCCTTGACAATTTTCACTCCACTAATCGTCTCATGCAAAACGGAAGTAATATCGGCAAGTTTTTGTTGGATGACGGCACTTTGCTTGCGGAGTTTGAGTCCAATCCATACAATAATCAACACAGAGACGGGAACAATGATTAAAGAGAAGAGTGTGAGTTTCGGACTTATAGACAAAGCAATTCCGAGAAACACAATAATTGTTAAGGGTTCACGGATTAAATTCAAAAACACAACGGATATACTTTGCTGAACAACGTTAACATCGTTGGTTATGCGGGAAATAAGATTTCCGGTTTTTTCTTTTTTAAAATAACTCATCGGCAGTTTATGAAGATGAGAATATGCATCATTACGAATATCTTTAATTACACCTTGTTCAACATAGGCCAAGAAATAAGCCTGCAAGTAAGCAAAAATATTTTTCCCAAGATATGCTAATAAAATCAACATTACTATTTTCAAAAGCACTTCATCCGTGCTGCCACTGAAAACGAAATTGTTAAATGAATCTGATATGTTATTCACAAAATCACTCAACCACTGCGGTATTATTCCCGTGTCCGCTTGCCCGGTACGGTGGGCATTTAGATTTGTATTTCCGCTATGAGTATGCTCCATTCCATTTTCCTGGAACAACGTGCTTAAAAGAGGAATGGTAAGATAAACGGACGCACCGTTAAGCAGAGCAAAAACAATTGTGCTGGCAACCGAAAGCGCAACGTATCTCTTGTAAGGTTTAATATACGATATGATTCTAAAATAAGTTTTCAAAATTCATGTAAGTTTTGTCAGGTAAAAAACAAATCAATTAAAAAAGATACCAAACCCATGAACATACTCCATAACGGACTGTAAATAAAAACAAATAAAAGCACAGTTCCGTATATTCCCAAATTTAAGTATTTGGCCGTAAGTTCTCCCGGGAACAAATCATATAAAATATGAGAGCCGTCCAATGGTGGAATCGGTAATAAATTAAATGCAAATAAAAAAACATTAAAGTAAATTCCAAGCCAGGCAACTTTTTTAATCAGATGCATTCCCGCGGGATTGAAGTTGTTCAATAACATCAGAATAAAATAAAAAACAAATGCCAAAAGGAAATTGGAAACGGGTCCGGCTGCAGTAACAACCAAATCGTTTTTCAAGGGGTTGCGGAAATTATTCCGGTTAACCGGTACGGGCTTTGCCCATCCGATGATCAAATAGCCGGAGCTGAATGCAATTAACGGCATCAAAATACTACCGACAAGATCAATATGTTTAACGGGATTTAACGTTAACCTGCCTAACTTTTTAGCTGTATCATCGCCGAATTTATTAGCAAAAAATGCATGGGAAAATTCGTGCACAGCGAGAGAAATAAAAAACAGCGGCAAGAAAATTAAAAAGCTAATCAGTTTTTCACTAACTTGGATACCACTCACCTTTCAGCCCCGCGGATGATAATCTTTGTGAACTTGACTTACATAATCGCGGTTAACATGTGTGTAAATTTGTGTTGTTGAAATATCGACGTGACCCAACATTTCCTGAACGGCGCGTAAATCGGCTCCTCCTTCCAGTAAATGTGTGGCAAACGAATGCCGGAACGTATGCGGATGAACTTCTTTTGAAATATCCGCCCGCGTAACGTATTTGTTCACTATCTTCCAAACAGACATTCTGGATAGTTTGGTAGCGCGCTTGCTTAGAAACAAATAATTTCCGCTTTTTATTTTTTTTACCAAAAGCGGTCTGGATTCCCTTAAATATTTCTCCAACCATCCCAATGCACTGCTACCGACCGGAACAATTCTTTGCTTGTTTCCTTTTCCCGTTACTTTTACAACCTCTTCATTAAAATATATATCGTTTACTTTCAGATTTGTAAGCTCCGAAACACGCAACCCTGATGAATAAAGCATTTCCAGCAAAGCTCTATCCCTTAAACCGAACTTATCCGAAATATCCACGGATTCGAATATTCTTTCAATTTCTTCAACAGAAAGTACAACGGGCAATGCACGGGAAGTTTGTGTTCTTGTTGCTTTTTCGAAAGGATTTTCCTGTAAGTAATTATTTCTATCCAAATAATCGAAAAATCCTTTTAAAGCCGACATGTAACGTGCCGATGTGGAATTTTTCTTTCCGCTTTTCTTTTGATGCTCGAAAAATTTTGTTATTACACCGATTGTAACTTGATCAAAATCGTTAATGTGGAATTTCTCTATAAATTCAACGAACTTTTCAATGTCCCTTTTATAAGAATGAATTGTATTATCGGAACGATTCTGTTCCAATTTCAGATTGACCAGATATTCTTCCACAAACCGTTGCATCACGTTTCATTTCCGTTGTTATCGTTTTCCAACTCATCTTGCTTCGGATAGCGGATTCTTTTATGATGCTGGCTAATTAAAATCTTAATAAACGTACTTTTGATTTTTGAAATATCGGATATTGTAATCGGCGAATCGTCCAATTGACCGTCATTCACTCTCGACTTAATAAGATTGGTGACCATATTCTCAATTTTTTCTTCATCGGCTTCGTCCATTGAACGGACGGCGGACTCACAAGCATCGGCTAGCATTAACAATGCGGTTTCTTTTGAGTTCGGTTTGGGACCCGGATATCTGAAATCGTTAATATCTACATTTTCTTCCCCGTATAGTTCTTTCGCTTTTTCATAGAAATAAGTAACAACCATTGTACCGTGATGCATTGGAATGAAATCTATTACTTCCTTCGGTAACTTATGTTCTTCTGCCAATTTGATTCCGTTGCGAACATGATCGATAATAATTCTTGCACTTTCACGCGGTTCCAGTTTATCGTGAATATTTTCATTATGCGTTTGATTTTCTATAAAAGCTTCGGGGTTTAACGTTTTACCAATATCGTGGTAATAAGCTCCAACCCTTGCCAGAATCGGGTTTGCACCTATTTCTTCCGCAGCACTTTCCACCATGTTCCCGATTGTCATCGAATGTGTGAATGTACCGGGCGTACTTTTAGCAAGCTCACGCAATAACGGACTGTTAAAATCGGTAAGCTCCAACAGTGTGATTTCCGTTGTAATTTTAAATATCCGTTCAAAGAAAATTATTAACCCGTAAGTGAGGGCAGGACTCATCAATGCATTGGAAGCCGCAAACCCGCTCTGAATTAATATTTGCTCTACCGGAGCAAACCTTTCCAAACCGAAAGCAACTATCGCAACAAGGTAGCCGACCAAGATATAAAGAAACGAACGGAAAATTTGGCTTCTGTTTTTTATATCGCGCACGGTGTAAGCGGAAAGTCCGCCTGCAAAAACGTTCATTAATGTAAAGACATAATCGTTTCCTCGCAGTCCACCGGCTATGAAAGCGGCAACCACGGTTCCGTAAAACCCTACACGCGAATCAAAAATAATTGTTAACAACATTGAAGCCACCGGAAGAAGCACCAATAATTCCACCGGCGCTTTCACATTCATTTGATAAATCAGATACGTAAGGAAACTGACAAAGAGAATAATTATTGAAATTATTAAGATTTTGGAATTATCATTATAGATTTTTTTCCGGAATAGGTAAATGTAAATACTGAAAAGACCCAAAATAATTAAAACATGAAGGAACTTGCCAATTGCCTGAAGGTAACCGAGCAAAGCGTTTTTTTGTTCCCCTTTTGCAATCCGGTACGAATCTATTTTTAGTTTTATCTCGGGTGTAATACGGTCGTGCTTAGCAACAATGCGTTCGTTTTCCTCAACAATTCCGATATTCCGCGAAACTTTGTCTTGCGCTATCTTTTTCGCTTGTTCGGTTAACGATTCACTGTAAATTAAATTCGGTTTCATGAAATGAAGCAAATATTCGTAAACGGCATTTGCAAGTTCCTCATCCTTCCCGAATTGTTTGGAAACTTCGGCTTTTAACAATTGCTTCATTTTTTCCAAATCGTAGTAAGTGGTTTTAGGTACGATTTTCTCATACTTCCCTTCCCGCACCGCTATGCTGTCTTTTTTAATATCCGGAAGGTTTCTATCCAAAAATTTATGAGTGTAAAGTTTTCTTAAAATTTTAAGCGAACCGTTTAGAATATTGTTAAGCGATTTATTGAAGTTAATTGATAAAACGTTCTCATATTTTCTGATTAATTTGAACTTTTCGTACGAGGTTTTACTTAAAAAAGTTTTGGTTTCACCGGTATTTGTATTAGCCGACAAATCTTGATCGATTATTTTTTTTAAATATTGATTATAATTTTTTAAAGAATCAATACTTTTGCGTTCAATATTTTTATTAAAAACGAATACCGGCGGAACTTTTTCGGCGGCTTGGATTAATTCCCTTTTATAAGTTTCCGGATCTTTCAAAATTTCGAAAGGCATGGAAGCAATCAAATCTTCTTGCGTCCAAATGGAACCAACGGTTACTTCCGATTCGAGTGATTCCCCGCGCGGGAACATTAATACAATCAGAATAATTGTGAAAAACACAATTAAAAATTTTATTTTCGGATCGGTTTTAAATTTATTTTTGGTATTTCCGGATAACATTATTTTTTCTTAGCCTCTAAAACCATTTCTAAAAACTCCGCAGCTCCCCCTTCATCGTTTGTGCGCGTAGTAACGTAATCGGCCAATTCTTTTATTTCATCAACAGCATTTGCCACTGCAATTTTCAATGCTTTTGTTTCGAATAACGATCTGTCGTTATACCAATCGCCCAAAACAGCCGTTCTTTTCATCTTCACTTTTAAATACCTTGCCAATCGTTTCAATCCTTTACCCTTCGAATTTCCGTGATTTCTTATTTCCAAATAATAAACATTATCGTGGTGGTGCGATTTATAAAATGAAGTGGTTAATCCGAAACTGTAAGGAAACTGCATTTGTTTATAAAATGCTTTCATAAGTTTTTTGTTTTCACCGCTCACAACAATTTCTAGTGTGTGCCGGAGGTAATTTGCATAACTGTTTACCTCTTTGTAGACGGCGTCAACTTTTTCAATTAATTGCGGAATCAATGAATTCGAGTCGGTGTAATAAATTGCATCGCCGTGACAAAGTGCAATTTTAACAAGTAATTCGTTTGCCATGTTCAACGCTTTCAAAACGTATTTTTCTTTAACATACGATTCATGTATAATTTTACCATCGGGATAACTCTTAATCAGCGAACCGTCCAATGAAATTAACGGCGTGGTCAATTTCAACCGTTCGGCATGCTTTAATATTGCATTATGCAAACGACCCGATGCAAATGAAAATTTCACACCAAGTTTTTTTAATTCGTTAACAAGCTCAACCGTTTCATCGGTAATTCTATTTCTGTCGTTTAACAATGTACCATCAAGATCAAAAACTATAAGATCAAGATTTGCGAGTAAATTTTTATCCATAATTTTTTGGAAAAGTGAATAAGAAAAAAAATCCGTTCTACAAAATAATGAATTAGAATGAATTGTTTACATTCCAATCGGCATTATTTTACAACGCAATGATATTAAGAATAACCGGAATCAGTTTCTTTTAAATGCCAATCTGCTTATAAACGAACCGACGAAAATAGTTCCCATTACTCCAACGAAAGTGAACCACGTCCAGCCTACAAGTTGAAGTGAAATTACGGTAATCATTAAAAATATCCCCGAAGTAAACCCGGCAAGAGCATCTTCTTGAATTGCTTTTTTAACGAACAACCCGAGCATAAAAGTACCTAAAAGCCCGCCGTAAGTGAAGGATGCAATACTCAAAGCCAATTCCACAACAGTTTGGGAAGTATTCATAAAAAAGATTGCCATTGAAATGAGAAGCACCGTCCAAATTACCGTTACCAATCTGGAAATTCTCAATTCCAACTTTTCATTGTTGTTATGTTTCATGAAAGGTTTGTATAAATCGAGCATTGTCGAGGAACTGAGAGAACTGATTGAACCGGCAAGGGTTGACATTGCGGCGGCAAATAATCCGGCTATAATTATACCGGAGTATGGACTCGGTAAATGTTCGATAATAAATTTCGGGAAAATTTCGTCAGCTCTCAGATTCATGTCTCCGTAAAACGCATATAGAGCAACACCAATGAAAAGGAAAATGGCAAATTGGAATATTACCAAAACACCGCTTCCTACAATGGCTTTTTGTGCAGCCCTTAAATTTTTGGTTGTCAATAATCTTTGAACTATTAATTGATCGGTTCCGTGCGATGCCATGGAAAGAAAAGCGCCTCCAAGCAGGCCGCCCAACAGAGTATACGGCTGTTTAAAAAATTCCGAGAAGCCTCCGTCGAATCCCAAATTGAAAACACTTAACTTCTGTGCGATTTTATCGGAACCGAGAATTGTTTCCATACCATTAGGTAAAAATTGGGTAAGTAGAAAATAACCTGCAATGATAGCGCCTCCCAAGTAAATGAACATTAAAAGTACATCGACCCAAATTACGCCTCTTACTCCGCCTGTGTATGTGTAAATCAATGTGAATATAGCAATGATTACTATTGCCAACGGATAACTGATATCGAGCATTAACTTCAGCGGTATTGCAGTGGCAAACAGCCGGACGCCGTCGGCTGCGGTTCTCGTAAATAAAAAAATTATCGAGGCAAAAGACCTGGTTTTTACTCCGAATCTTCTTTCAAGAAATTCGTAAGCGGTACTTAAATCACCCCGGAAATATGCGGGTAAGAAAAAAGTAGCTACAATAATTCTGCCGATTAAGTAACCGAATGTTACTTGAAGAAAATTGAAGTTGGTAAGGTATGCCAAACCCGGAATAGAAATAAAAGTGAGCGTACTAGTTTCGGCGGCTACAATGGAAAAACAAACCGCCCACCACGGTACGGATTTGGCTCCAAGAAAATAATCTTTGGCCGACTTTTGTTTTCCTCCGGAAAGAATACCCAAAAGTGCCGTTCCAATAAGAAAAAGAGCGATAACTACATAATCGAATGTTCTGTCCACAAGATACCCTATAATTCTTTTAGTTCATTAATTGCTTCTTTAACCGTATTTGTTACGGGTAAAACTCTATCGAGTTGGGAAATTTCTATCAATGCTTTTACGCTTTTTGTCGGCGAGGCAATTCTGATGTGGCCTTCCCGTGTTTGCAAAATGCGGAAAGCCAATAAAATTGCACTTAATCCCGAACTGTCGCAATATTCCACCTCGGAAAGATCGAATATCAACTTTTTAATTTCATCGGCGGTAAGGAAAACCGTAAGTTCTCCTTTAACCAAACCTGCTATTTGCGCGTCGAAATCTTTTTCCAACAATTTGAAAATGGCAATATCATTTTCTTTTCTCAATTCAAAGTTTACGGTTTCTTTCATATTTCCCGTGTATATTAATTATTGAAACATCTTTAGCGAATTTAATAAATTTCTGTAAGTAATTTCGGAATTGATTTTTTTATTTACAAGTTGCACGTTATAATTCGGATTTACGCTTTCCCTTAAAAATCCTATTCTGTATTTTGCTTTTACCAAATGTGCAACAGCTATGAAGAATAAATTCTCCGACCTATTTAAATCAACCACAACATCGAAAGACAATTCTTTTAATGTGTTAATTAACGATTTAGCCGGCAAACCGAGCTTGTTCACATCGTTTACACCATAACCCAAGAATTTATATTTCCTCGAATCGATAATCAAATTAATTGCGTATTCGGGCAAAAACAAAGTGACTTCTTTTTTATGGATTTGAAAATATTTGACAATATCAAAAGCATATTTAAAATCTTTATCGTTGCCGGGCAACAAAAACAGAAATTTTTGTGCACCCTCCAAAAAATTGTTGAACAATTGCTTTGAATACACATCCGACAAATATTTTTTTTCAAAAACAATTTTGGCAAGGTTTTTCTTTGCTTCCTTAATCATTGTACAGCTTCACCTTTTTCTAACATTTGCAAAAATTCGTTTTCATTAAGAATCCGGACACCCAATTCTTTAGCTTTTCTGTATTTGGAACCGGGACTTTCGCCGGCAACAACAAAATCAGTTTTTTTACTTACCGAGGAGCTTACTTTTCCACCCAGACTTAAAATTTTATTTTTGGCTTCCTCGCGAGTCATACTTCCAAGCGTTCCGGTCAGAACAAATGTTTTACCCATTAAAACTTGAGCTCCGGTTTTTGTGACGGAAGCGGTGAAATTCAATCCGGCTTCTTTCAAACGTTGAATCACTTTGCGGTTTTCGGGATTATCAAAAAAAGCCCGGATGCTTTTGCTCATTTGCGGTCCTACGTCGTAGATGGCTTCCAGTTCTTCTTCCGTGGCTTTCATTAAATTTTCCATTGTTCCGAAATGCAAAGCCAATTTTCTTGCCGCTCCAGCTCCAACATATCTTATACCCAACGCAAACAGCAATCTTTCCAAAGGTTGGCTTTTACTTTTCTCTATTGCGGAAAGAATATTATTTACACTTTTATGCCCCAAGCCTTCAATGTTAACCAATTCATCGTAATGATTTTTAAGATTATAAATATCGTCAACGGATTTCAGCAATCCCAAATCAACCAGCAAATCCACCAAAGCATCCCCCAAACCTTCTATATCCATAGCGCCACGACTGACAAAATGCTTTATTCGGCCTTTAATTTGTGCTGGACAATTAGTGTTTTGACAATAAATTGCAACTTCATCCGGCGGACGATACAACTTTGAACCGCATACCGGGCATTCACCCGGAATTTTCACTTCTTTTGATTCCGGTGACCGCTCGGCTAAAACCACTGCAACAACTTTAGGAATTACATCCCCGCCTTTTTCGATTATTACCGTATCGCCTTCGCGTATATCTTTCCTTTTAATTTCATCTATGTTGTGAAGCGTGGCACGACTGATTGTTGAACCGGCAAGAAATACGGGTTCCAGTTCCGCAACCGGTGTTAAGGCTCCGGTGCGCCCAACTTGCCAAACGATTTTTTTTATCTTGGTGGTGGCTTGCTTTGCCTTGAATTTATAAGCAACCGCCCAACGGGGGGATTTTGCAATGTTACCCAAAATTTTCTGTTGCTCTACGGAGTTAACTTTGATAACAACGCCGTCAATTTCATAAGGCAAATCGTCTCTTTTGGTTTCCCATTCTTTGCAATATTCCAGTACCTCACTAATATTTTTACACAATTTGAAGTGTGGGTTTACCTTAAATCCCAGTTCCTTTAATGTTATTAAAGTTTCGTATTGGGTTTTGATGATATCTTTTTCCAGAAGCAAATAATAAACGAAAATATCGAGTGGGCGCGCGGCAACCAATTGAGGGTCTTGTAATTTCAATGTTCCGGCAGCTGAATTTCTGGGATTTGCAAACAGTTTTTCACCGTTCCGTTCCCTTTCTTCATTCAATTTTCTGAAGGCTTCCAATTCCATAAAAATTTCACCGCGCACTTCAAAATCGTTAAAACCTTTTTCTTTTAATTTTTGATCGTCTATCTTCAAAGGTATTGATTTTATGGTTTTAACGTTATTCGTAACTTCTTCTCCCGTAAATCCGTCTCCGCGTGTTGCCGCTTTAAAAAAAAGTCCGTTCCGGTAAATAATACTTACCGAAACCCCGTCAATTTTCAGCTCGGTTACATATTCCACTTTGGAACCCCCGGGGAGATTTTCCTTTACCCTTCTGTCGAAATCGTACAACTCTCCCTCGTTGTAGGTATTTGACAAACTCAACATCGGTACGCGGTGTTTTACGGGTGGAAATTCTTTTGTTAAATCGGATCCGACTCTTTGCGTAGGCGAATCCGGGGTTATCAAATGCGGGTTTTCCCTTTCCAGCTTTTCCAGTTCTTTATATAGCTGGTCGTATTCGTAATCGCTGATTAAACTTTCGGAGAGAACGTAATAATGATAATCGTACTTTCTAATTTTCTCCCTTAATTCCCGTATTCTTTTTTCAACCGAAGCGTTATTCATTTTTCTTCTTTTTGCTTATCTTGAGATACTTTACACCGTTTTTGTCTATATACAAATTCCTTACCCTTCCTTTTCTTCCGGAAAAAGTTAATGTGCTGTCGTTAAGATATAAATTAACTCCACCGGAATTCCCTGCCAAAACGGTGAAATATTTACCGGCACCGAAACTCTTTTTTACACCCGGATAAATCAAAAATTCACCTTGAAGTTTCCCATCGGCTGTAATTCTTACCCAGGAAGTATCCGTTCCTTCAATAACTAAGGTTAACGCTCCAAGTTTTTTTGTTTTCACTTCGGCAGCAGCAGGTTTCGATTTACTGCCTTGAGGCACTTGATTTCCGGCGGAAGATTCTTCCGTTCGACTTTTTATAATTTCTTTATATGGTGTTTCTTTTACAATCTCTTTCGGGGGTTCGGGCTTAAATACAAAATACGCCAAAACAACCACGGCCAACCCGAGTAATACGATAATTATTTTATTGTTACCGGAAAACATTCCGCTTTTTATTCCACCGTCTGTTTCGGGATTTAATCCGAAAGAAGTCTCTTCGAACACCTTTGTTGTGCTCTCTTCCGCCGTTGTTTCATTAGTTTGTGGAATTTCCTGTTTCTCTTCCGTTTTTTCTTCCTTAATTGCGGAAAATTCCGCAACAATTTCACCGGAATTTAATCCTATCGCTTCGGCATATTCTTTCAGCAGAGCTTTCATATACACATCGGGCATAATATCGAAGTTGCCTTCTTCTATGGCTTGCAAATATTTCAAATCGTTTCTTGTAATTTCAAATATGTGCGCTAGAGAAATGTCATTGGCTTCTCTCAATTTTTTAAGTTTTTCACCGAATTCTTTTAATTGCTCTTTTTGATTCATATCTATTTCAATTATTTTTTTCTGGTTAATTTTGCGGCAAAAGCCCCGTCCATTTTGTGAACATTCGGAAAAGTTTGTAAAGTGCCGGTTTCTTCAACCAAATCATCGGGAAGGGTTCCCTTCAACGATATCAGTTCGAATTCTTCATGTTTTTCCAAAAACGATTTAACGATTTCAATATTTTCTTCGGGTTCAAGTGTACATGTGCTGTAAACAATGAATCCACCGGGTTTCAAAAGGCTTGCACCTTTCTCCAGTAAAGCAAGTTGGGTGCCGGTTAATTTTCTTACGTCGAGCAAATCTTTTTTCCATTTGATATCCGGTTTTTTGGTTAAAGTGCCCAAACCCGAGCAGGGAGCATCGACCAAAATCCGGTCGAACTGATTTTCATCTTCGTATTCCATAGCATCTACGGCAATGGTCTTACAATTTTCCACACCAAGCCTGTTAAGATTTTTGTTAAGGATTTTCAATCGGCTTTCAAACTTATCGAGTGCGACCAATTCACCGGTATTATTCATCAACTCTGCCAAATAAGCGGTTTTGCCACCCGGTGCGGCGCACAAATCCAATACTCTCATACCGGGTTCTATATCCAAAATATTGCAAGCGAAAGCGGTACTTTCGTCCTGAATTGTAAAATAACCTTTAGCAAAGTATTCCCAATCTTGAATATTGGTGAGTTTATTAAGTTTAAGAAAATTCGGTAAGTACGCGGATTCAACGTAATCGAGTTCAACACTTTCCAGCAATCTTTTCATTTCGCCGGTACCGGTTTTCAACTTGTTTACACGGAGAGTCATGGAAGGCTTGCGGTTATTGGCAATAAGCAATTCGCGTGTAAATTTCTCGCCATAGCGGTTTAACCAGCGTTTTACCAACCACGTCGGATGCGAGTAATACGTAGCAAGGTAACCAACCAAATCTTCTTCGGGATCGGGATACCGGATATTGTTTTTACTGCGGATAATATTTCTCAGCACCGCATTTGTTAAATCGGCAGATTTTTGACCTTGAATTTTTTTAACGAATTCAACCGCTTCGTTCACGGCTGCATAATCGGGAATTCTATCCAAAAACAAAATCTGGTATAAAGCTACGCGCATTGCGTTTTTTACGTTCGGGATGCATTTGGAAAATTGTCCTTTATAAAATCCGTTTAGAACCCAATCTATTCTTTTTAACCATCTTATTACCCCGTGCACAATTTCGAAAAGCAATGCTTTGTCGATACCGTTAAGTTCGGAGTTCTTTATTTCGATATCCAGTAATTTGTCCAAATATGCATCGGTCCGGTCAATTCTGTTTAAGACTTTAATCGCAATTCCGCGTACACCGTCGTACAAATTCAAATTTTTATAAGCGCCTTCGGAACGGGTGGAATATTTCATAAATTTCCTGATTTTGATACATAAAAAAATTATAAGTGTAAGATAAAAAAAATATTAATAAGTTAGGTTATAGCGACCGTAAATACACCATAAATTGTGCATTCGATGAAATATTTAACTTTAATTAAACAGTGAGTTTCCCCTAAAGTTCTGGTATTTTATCCATACAAGAATATTATGTATATTTAACCACAGTTATTAAAATTTTAGACAAAACGCGTAAGATGACACCTAAAAGCAATTATTCCAGTAAAATAAAAAAATTTTGGAAATGGTTTACGGAAAATGAAGAAAGATTGTATAATTTCCAAAATAACCAAATGAGAATATTTAACGAAACTGCCAAACAATTGAACAAAATCAACAGATATTTGGTTTTTGAGTTCGGAGTAAAGGAAGGGGGAAAACGGGAATTCGTAATCAGTGCGAACGGTATGAAAGAAGCTTTTCCGGCTGTTGAAGCATTATATTATTCGGCTCCGAAACTGGAAAGATGGGATTTTATCAAATACCGTCCGAGGCGGGATGACATAATTGACATTCAAATAGCAGATGTGAAAGTAAAAGCCGGCGAAGTTTATTTTAGGCTGTTTCCCAACTATGAAACACATAAAATAGA
Organism: Melioribacteraceae bacterium; assembly: GCA_026983955.1. Classification (GTDB taxonomy): domain Bacteria; phylum Bacteroidota; class Ignavibacteria; order Ignavibacteriales; family Melioribacteraceae; genus BMS3ABIN04. Next base: position 15,700 of record JALSTB010000094.1, on the reverse strand, counting down.
TATAGTTTTGTACTTACCAGAATATTCCGGAGAGCATAAACAAATTTACGAAAACATTGCACTTCTTTTTTTGGATGAAGCATTGGGCGAATACGATGTAGAAACAAAAATCGGATATATAGAAATTGACGACAGAAATGCGGAAGATTTCAAAGAAGCTCAGCCTTTAAAAAAACTGCCTCAAGTTTTCGATGAATTGGTAAATGAGTTTTTCATTCCGGATGAAAATTAATGCAGTTTTTCTAAGTGTTAACGGATTTCCGTTAATAATTTTAACTCAAAAAAATAAAAAAAACCGCATCGGATGGATGCGGTTAAAATTTTACCGGGTATTACAAAATCTTTTTATGATTTCAAACCATATTTCTTATTGAATCTGTCCACTCTACCGGCAGAGTCAACCATTTTTTGCTTACCGGTAAAGAACGGATGGCATTCCGAACAAATTTCCAATTTAATTGAGCTCACGGTTGCACGTGTTACGAAAGTATTTCCGCAAACACAGGTTACCACACATTTTTGATATGTCGGGTGAATTCCTTTTTTCATCTTCCTAATCCTTTAAAATTTAGTCTACAAGTATAAAAACTTTTGAAGAATATATCAAATTTTTCTTCAAACGCCGTTTAATTATTTCAACCGGTAATGCAACCGCTGGGCTTTCTTAATCGAATCTAATTTTGCTTTCCAAATTTCCAAATATTTTCTGTCGATTTTTTCACGTATGTAAAATCCATCGAATCCGAAACCGTTAGAAGCGCCTCCAACCAATGCGCTCCTTTTGTTGGTTGAAGATACAGCGGTTTGTTCGGCAATTTTCTCATCTACCGAAACGGATTTCGCAGGATCGAACGGCAAATCGACAACTTCTTTGGAAATAACGTCGTTTGGTTTAACAACAACCCTAACGGCTTTTTTGGTTTTGGATTTCACTACTTCACCGGTTTGAGCACTTTTCTTGCCGTTAATTGTTTCAACCGGTTTTTGAGCAATAATCACATCGTTAATAATTTTAGGTGAGCTTGCCGATGCACTTAACTCTTTCAATGCAGGCGGCTCTTGCAGAAACGGATTGTTTTCGTCGGTACCCGGATTGTTTAATACAAAGAAAGCTATAAGAAAAACCGCAACCAATCCGGTTGCAGGAAGGAAATACCGGCCGAAGAAGAAACCGCTTTCTTTGGTATTAAGGTTAAAATTCCCGTTATTGATTTTTGTCATTAAATTGTACTCAAAATTATCCGGGGTATCTACTTTAGGTAACCCTTTAAGCAGATTGATAAGTTCACCGTATTTGGATTCGTCATTGTAGAAGTTTTCTTCCATAGGCTTACCCTTTGTATATATCCTTTAATAATTTCTGAAGTTGTTTTCTTCCTCTGTTAATTCTCGATTTAACGGTACCGATTGATAATCCCGTTACCTCGGCAATTTCTTCGTAAGACAAACCTTGAATATCCCTTAACACAACAACCTCCCGGTAAACCGGTTTTACTTTTTGCAAAGCCTTTTGAATAATTTCTGCGCTAATCGCACTGTCGGTTGCCCGATCGGGCGATAAAAACGATTTATCTTCAATTTGTATTGTTTGATCGTCATCATTGTTATTGTTAAGAGAAAATATTTTTCTTCGTTTCCGCCTTTTTAATTCGTTCCTTGCCAGATTTCCGGCAATCGTGTAAATCCATGTAGAAAACTTCGCAAAAGATTTGTAGGAATCTTTATTCAAATAAAATTTAATCATCGTATCTTGAACTATGTCACTCGAAACATCTTTATTTCCCACAAATCTGTAAACGTAATTCATTAACGGGTCTTTGAACCTTTTAACAAGAATTTCGTAAGCTTCAATCGTGTTGTTTTTCTGAAATTCTTCTATCAGTTCTTCGTCCGTTAAGTCTTTTAACTCTTTTTTCAATGTTTTTTATACCTATTGTATCGGATAAATGTTTCAAAAATTTATTTTACTTTGCAATTTAACAAAGAATAGACATTTATACATAAAAAGCAATGGAATATTTCCCAGATATAAAAATTTATTCCATCATCTCGGATATTAGAGCAACCGCAATGGATTTCCGGTCGGTTGATGTTGTTTTTATTTTCAAATCGGCATTCAACAATGCTTTGGCGGCTGCAATCAATCTGTTTTGGTTAAGGAAAAATTTAGCCCTGCTGCATTTTGTATAATAAAATTCGGATAATCCGAGAGATTTGGCTGCGTTTTTAGGAGGAATCCTTTTTTGATTGAGTTCGATTGACCGAGCAATAGTTGAGATGTATTTTGTCAGCATTGCAACAATATAGGTTATATCGTTTCCGTGCTCCAGCAAATTATACATGATTTCAAGCGCTTTCGATTTTTCACCTGCGCCAAGTGCATCTTGCAAGTTAAAGATATTGTATTCTTTCGTTACGGAAGATAATTTTTTTATGGTATCAACATTTAATTCTTCACCCTCGTTCAGAAAGTTGATAAATTTTTCCAATTGCATTTCCAAAAGTCCCTTATCCTCACCGACAATGTCAATTAATGCATAGGCATTTTCGCTTGTTAATTTTATTTTATTTGCTTTTGCTTTTTTCATCACCCATTTTACCAAGTCCGCACCTCTAAGCTCTTTAGCTTCAAAGATAAAACCGCGTTCCAGCAATAATTTGTAGGGTGAACTTTTAAGGTTGGTAATTTTATTTTTGTGCGTAAGAATGAGAATTGTTGTTTCCGCAGGATTTTTAATATAATTCTCTAACGTTTTTTTATCCGTTATTTTCTCAAAATTTTTTACAACAAGCAATTTTTTCCCTTCCCCGAAAGGAAAAGCGTAAGCCAAATCGAGAATTTCCGAAAGTTTTTGTTTTTTATCTACGGTAATTATTTCTTTATCGAAATCCGATGAAATAAACTTAGCTGTTGCTTTCTCCAATAATTTTACCGTTTCGTCCAAAGCAAAAGAATCTGCACCGAACAAATAGTAAACCGGAAGAAATTTATTTTCCGCAATATAATCGTCAATCAAATAAATCGATGGCGCTTTCATGAATTGTAAACTTTAATTTTGCCGGAAAATTTTATTTTCTTTTTTCAATCACAACCGATTCGATTACAACATCGTTTACGGGTTTGTCGTAAGGTTTAATTGTTTTAACTTTACCTATTCTTTTTACAACATCCATTCCCCGGATTACTTTTCCGAAGACCGAATGTTTGCCATCGAGCCAAGGAGTTGGTACCAGTGTAATGAAAAATTGACTGCCGTTTGTGTTAGGTCCGGCATTAGCCATTGAAAGCACCCCCGGCGAATCGTGTTTAAGATCGGGATAAAATTCGTCTTCGAAAGTGCCGCCCCAGTAACTTTCGCCACCTCTGCCGGTGCCGGTAGGATCGCCGCCTTGAATCATAAAATCGTCGATAACCCTGTGAAACGTTACACCGTTGTAATAACCTCTTTCAGCAAGTCCGACGAAATTCTCTACCGTTTTGGGAACTTTACGCGGGAACAATTCTATTTCTATATCGCCGAAATTGGTTTTTAATATCGCCACAAGTTTTTCCCCTTCGGAAAGATTCAGTAATTCCTTCACTTTTGCCTCTTCTTTATTTGTTACTTTTCCGGTTTGTTCTTTATTTTTCACAACTTTTTCGGTTGCATCTCCACAAGAAAACAGAATTACAGTTAAAATTAAAATAGTAATAATTCTAACCATTGTTTTCCCTCCTAAGCCCTGATGATATTATTGTATATTAAAAACAGAATTCCAAGCCCGATTAGAATTCTGTAAAACACAAAAACAAAAGTTGTGTTGGTCTTTAAAAATTTCAATAAAAACCCAATAGCAAAATAACCGCTAACCGCCGATGTTACTGTAGCTACAAAAAGTGTTATCATTCCCGAAGTATCGATATAATCTAGCGCTTCGTAGAATTGCAGCAACCCACTACCCAATATTGCCGGAACACTCAGCAGAAACGAAAAGCGGGCAGCCGTTTCCCTTTTCAAACCTAAAAACAAGCCACCGGTAATTGTGGTGCCCGAACGCGATGAACCAGGTATAAGCGCAAACGATTGAAACACACCGATAATTAATGCGTCTTTCCAAGTTATATCTTTCATTTCCTTTTTGAATTTTCCTACTTTTTCGGCAATTGCCAGTACAATTCCCAATACAATGAGACTAATGCTTATTACATATAAATTTTTGGTTAACGCCCCTTCAATTATATCTTTGAATCCGAGTCCGATTACAACAACGGGAATGGAACCGATTATTATGTACCAACCCATTTTCGAATTGTAATTTTGTTCTGCAAATTTTTTCCTGTCGAGAAAATTCTCGTTAATAAAATCGATAAAAATATTCCATAAATCTTTCCAGAAATAAACGAATATTGCAAGGAGTGTACCGAGTTGGATTACCGCAATAAACGAAGTCCACCTTTCGGGATTTTCCGTGGAAATGAGATTCATTAACTTTCCGGCGACCGTTAAGTGCCCCGTACTGCTGATCGGCAAAAACTCCGTTAAACCTTGAATTATGCCCAAAATGATTGCTTCGAAAATTGACAAAAGAACCTCACGAAAATTAGAATAAATATGAAACGCCGAGTTTAACCCCGAACGCCAATGAATTAAGCTTAATGTTATCGGTTTGTTCGCGCACAATTTCGGCAGGAAAATCCAAACGTATATCACCGCCGATATATGCAAATAAATTTCCGCTCAACAAAGTCAATCCTTGTGCACGCAGTAGCAAACCGAATCCGGAGGTAGAATATGACACGGATTCAATTATCTTCTCTTTTAATGAAACATATCTGAAACCTGCACCTCCACCAATCTTTACTTTGTAACCTTTCCCTTTCACAACGTAATAAATAAGCGCCGAAGGCATGTGTTGGTTGTAAGAAATTTCATAAATTCCGGTTCCGAAAATTGGAGTGTTGTAGGAAAAAATATTTACCGCATATTCAATTCCCATTTCCAAATTACCGTTAAGGGGGTAATCCGTTTCGGCAAAAAACTCAACCACGCTGTTAAACGTTGACAATTGATTTCCTTGCCCGAAATTATAATTTATATAATCCCTTAAATCCGGTGCGGTTACAAAACTAATACCCATTCCCACCGAGAAATCGGGTTGGGAGAAATTCACCGTTAGAGGTAAAATAAATAACATCAATATTTTTTTCATTCTTCTATCTCTTTCATTTTAAATGCGCTGAATAAATTGGTTGTCGGCATACCGTTTCGTATTTGTCTTTTGTTGATAACTGCACTTAAAATAACGGTAACCACAACAAACATAACCGAATTGACAAGATGTGTAACAATTGCAAAAGCACTGCTCGTATCGTTATCGAATCCGAAAAGAACTGTTAACACCGATATCGTAATCAAGTGATAAGAACCGATTGAGCCCGGCGTTGGAATAATAATTCCAAATGCACTTATCGACATAACAATCCATGCCATTGCAAAAGTTACGTCTTGCAATTCGTTCATCCTCATCATGTAAAATGCAAAGTATGATGTTGATGCATAGAGTAACATGATAATAACACTAAGCAGAAGCGTTAAGGCATAGTCTTTTGGGGTCTTAAGTGTGGAAAATCCTTCCGTTAGCAGGCTGAAAATTCTGGTTAATTTTTTTGCCAAACTTCCGGAAAATTTACCAACCCAATTTAGAATAATGTTGTAGAATTTATCTTTAAATTTTACAATTAAAACTATAAACAATATAATTGCAAAGATTCCGGCAAACCCCAAAACAATAGTTGTTTTCAGCCATTTGAATTCTTCCAGCAAATTTCCCGGATAAATTACAACACTTATTAAAACGGAAATGCCCAAAACCAAAACATCTATCACTCTCTCAACTATTATTGTTCCAATCATTGACGAGCGCGAAATATCTTCCCATCTTCCGAGAAACAACGGACGGTAAAGCTCTCCCAAACGGGGCACAACCAAATTGACACTGTATCCGACAAAAGTGGCGCCGAGAAGATTAAGTAACGATGTTCCGGGTTTAACCGAGCGGATAAGCACTTTCCAACGGTATGCACGGAAAACGTGCGATAAAAACCAAACGACGATGAAAACAAGCAACCAAAATATGGAAATATGCCGTATAATTCTCATTACTTCGTCGAAATTCGTATTTCTGAAAGCGAAGTAGAGAAGCAACAGCATCAAAATAACCGGGAACAAATACCCGAATATTTTTTTCAACTTCGATTTCGGTTGATTATCTGAGGTCGACAATTTTCACACCGTTTTTTACTGTGAATTTGAACGTATCACCGGGAATGTTCCGGTTTATTTTAATATTTTTAAGTTCAACTTTAAAAGTTTTGCCTGAATAATCCGCAATCGTAATTTTATCAATCAACGAATCGGGTGTAACGTTCACTTCCGCCCATTCAAATCCCAAATCTTCATTAACGGGGATAAATTTAAGTAAATGGTTTTTACCGTTCGTGCCGATTAATCCGGTTTTGCATTTCGATGGAAAATCGAAAATAAACTTTTCGAAAGAGAATGCATCGGGGTTATCGTTCAAGTTGGTAATCACAACCCTGTTAATTTTCTTGTTATAATTCCAGACCGATTCCCCGTCGCTTACGATTGTAAAATTCTTAAATTCTATTCTGTATTTATTTCCTTTAGCATAGAAAAACTTACCCGAATAAAAATCGCCGTCCAATTTCGATTGGCGGATTTGAGCGGAGAAATTATTTACCGTTTCAAATTTATGTTGAACCGAACGGATAATATTCCCGGCGGATTGAGCGTGAACCGTAACATTTAAAAATAAAATTATTATACTTAAAATTAATTTCATTAAAGCGACCTTAAAATTGTTTCAAGCTGTTCTTCGTTTTCCACCAGCACTTCGCGGGCTTTACTGCCATCGGGCGGTCCTACGATACCTGCTTCTTCCAGCTGGTCGATTATCCTTGCTGCGCGGGAGTAGCCCAACTTCAATCTTCTTTGGAGCAGGGAAACCGAACCTTGCTGATGTTGCACAATAACCCGGGCGGCATCTTCGAACATCTGATCGAACTCGGCTAAAACCTTATCTTTTGCGGTCTGTTTCTTTTCAACCATCGAAGGAAGCAAATAACGTTTCGAAAAGCCTTTTTGCGTGTAGATGAAATTAGTTACCCTTTCAACCTCATCGGTGGAAATAAAAGCATTCTGCATACGAATCGGTTTGGGTAATCCGCCGGGCAGGAAAAGCATATCGCCGCGGCCAAGCAACTGTTCGGCGCCGTTCATATCCAAAATTGTTCTTGAATCGATTTTTGTTGCCACTTGATATGCAATACGTGCCGGGAAATTCGCTTTGATAACTCCGGTAATAACATTTACCGAAGGTCTTTGCGTAGCAACCACCAAATGAATTCCAACAGCCCTTGCAAGTTGTGCAATCCTTGCAATGGGTGCTTCCACTTCTTTCCCCGATGTCATCATCAAGTCCGCAAGCTCGTCAATCACAACAACAATATAAGGCAATTTATAATGCTTCATTGAATCCGTATCTGCAGGTTTCGTCTTTTTATTTGCAATCTTTTTGTTATAATCCACAATATTCCTCACGCCTGCTTTCGCCAATTTATCGTATCTTTTTTCCATCTCATATTCCAGTGCTTTCAAAACCAGCAAAGCGTTGTGCGGATTAGTAATAATTTCTTCATCAATATCGGGGGATACTGCAAGGTAATGTTTGTTCAGTTTTTTATAAAACGAAAGCTCGATTTTTTTCGGGTCGATAATCACAAATTTAACTTCCGAGGGATGCTTTGCATAAATCAAACTTGTAATCAGCATATTGATTCCCACACTCTTTCCGCTTCCCGTTGCTCCGGCAATTAACAGGTGCGGCATCAAAGTTAAATCGGTAATGTAAACATCCCCGATAATGGTTTTTCCCATTGCAATGGGTAGTTCGTATTTGCTTTTTTCAAGGTGCGAAATAACGGAACGTGCGCTTACAATGGTGGAATGTTCGTTCGGTATTTCCACACCGATTGCACTTTTACCGGGTATGGGAGCAATAATTCTGATTCCCCTTGCGGCAAGCGCCAATGCTATATCGTGTTCCAAACTTACGATTCTGCTTATTTTTACTCCTGGAGAAGGAACAATTTCGTATTGCGTTACTACGGGTCCGGGCGTTACTGAAATATCCTGGATTTCAATATCGAAAAGTGCCAGTTTTGCTTTCAATAATTCCGCATTCCGTTTCAATTCGGTTTCTTCTATCTCAACGGTTTCACTTTCATGCTTTTCGAGTAAATCGAGGTGAGGCGGCACAAAATTTATTTCTTCTTCCCATTGTTCCGGCAATTTGTCTTCGTCGAGAACGCTGGGCACAGTCTCAACAGATTCTTTTTCGTCTTCCTTTAATATTTGCGCTTGTTCAACTATGGTTTCGGGATCTACTTGCGACTGTGAGATGGTTTCTACTTCATCCTTTCTAATTATTCTTATGTTTGTTTCTTCATCAAAATCTTCTTCGGATTTTGCCGGAGTACCGGTTTTTTCCGCTTCAAGTTTCTTTATCAATTTTCTTTTAGCTTTTTCTTTTCTCAATTTTTTAATTTCATTCAAATTTGCCGATTCTTCTGCGGTTACGGTTTGTTTGACGGGTTTGGTTACTTTTTTCTCCCTGGTGAAAATTTTATTTACCAATAACTTTATTCCATTGTAAAATTTTTCAAAAGGAATATCGAAAACAAGCAATACGGTAATCAAAAACAATGCGAAAAGAAACACCGTGCTTCCAAGTGTTCCCAGAAGTCTTCCGATAACCGTACCGAAAAAAGCACCTAAATTTCCGGAAAGTTCGGGGTAACCGCTTAAAATTCCGGGATGCGGCGTGTGTTGCAGCATTCCGAAAAAGGTGGCGAAAATCAATCCCAATACAACCAGAAAATTCGAAATGTAAGTTGAAATTTTGAAATCTATATTCCGGATAATCGAGTAACCCCAAATAAACAAAATAAAGGAAAAGACAATTGAGAAATATCCGATTGTAAGATTTATCATAAAATAGGAAAGATAAGCTCCCAACAGTCCGAGCCAATTGTGTGTTGTTTCAACACGGTGAAGAAATTCAGGATGTGAAGAGAAAATATTTATAAAATCCGAGAAGAAGTTATCAAGATTAGCTTCGTCATATCTGGAGTATGACAAAATACTCAAAAAAGAAATCAGGGCAACTGCAATCAGCAAAATACCGAGTATTTTCTTTTTTTGTTCGACCGAAACAAATAAATTTCCGGTTGAAACATTTGCAATTTTTCCCGAATTATTTTTCTTCTTTTTAGCCATTCGATTTAATTTTCTCTTTGCTTTTAATTACTCCGGACGAATAAACGGGGATAATATGTTGAACATTCACTTTCGAAGCAAATTCCAAATCCCTTTCGTATCCGTACTCAATCAATAATTTTCCGTGTTCCGATTCTTTAAGCATTCCTGTCAAATCGTTTTTGTATTTATCATATAACATCAAACTGCATTTAGATGCATCACTGTATGTTAATCCGGTTACATAATTTTCCAAAGTACTAATCAAGCAACCGGCACAAACCGAATCTTCGAGACTGAACATTCCGTGGGAACCGGCACAAACAATTTCCACATCTTGATTTAAGCCGGCAAGTTCCCGGGCTATTGCGTTAACATTTTGGAAACTGCAAATAAAAAGATTCTCGGAATATTTTGCCCTCACAATTGCTTTTGTTCCGTTTGTTGTATATAAAACAATCGATTTGTCTTTTACAACATCGGCGGAATATTCGAGCGGTGAATTACCCAATGCGAAACCTTCTATTTTTTTGGCATTCCGTTCACCGCCCAGTAATGTTTTACCTCCGAAAGCATTTCCGGAAACTTTCATTGCAAAACCGATTGTGTTTACGGGCACCACTTCTTTGGCTCCGTTCGCAATTGCGGTTACAATTGTAGTTGTTGCCCTAAGCACATCAATTACAACGGTAGTTTTTCCCGCAAAATATAAATCTTCTACACTTACCGGTGAAAACAGAGTATGGATTTTCATTTTTATTTAGAAACAAATGGAAGTTTTACAACCCGGGCTTTATGTGATTTATTCCTCACACGAATATAAAGCTCTTCGCCTTCGTTGGCAAATTCGATTTTTACGTATCCAAGTGCAATCGGTTTTTCCAAAACCGGGCTCACCGTACCGCTTGTAACATAGCCGATTTCCGTATCGTTTTTGAGAATGGGGTAACCGTGGCGCGGGAAAGCTTTTTCTTCGAGAATCATTGGCACAAGTTTACGTTTGAGACCTTCTTCTTTTACTTTGAGAAGAGCATCCCGCCCAATAAAATCGCCTTTCTTCAACTTGGTAATCCAACCCAAGCCGGCTTCAAGCGGATTTGTATTTTCGTCAATATCGTTTCCGTACAAACAATAACCCATTTCCAAACGGAGCGAATCCCTGGCGCCCAATCCTGCCGGTAAAATATCGAATTCTTTTCCCGCTTCAAAAATCAGATTCCATATATTTTCCGCTTCTTCTTCGTTGCCGGTAAAATAAATTTCATATCCAAGCTCACCGGTGTAACCTGTCCGGGAAACCAGAACTTCCGTACCGTTAATTTTAGTGTTATAAAAGTGATAGAATTCCAATTCAAGAGGATCTCCGGTGATTTGTTCCAAAACTTTTTTTGAATTGGGTCCTTGTACGGCAATCAACGAATATTCGTCACTTAAATTTTTCACCCCGGCATCAAATTTATTGTTTTTACTAATCCATTCGAAGTCTTTTTCGATATTTGAAGCATTTACAACCATCATAAATTTGTTTTCATCCAATTTGTAAACAAGCAAATCATCAACTATTCCTCCGTTTTCATAACACATTGCTGAATATTGAGCTTTTCCTATCGTGAGTTTGGATGCATTGTTTACCGTTACATATTGAACCAAATCCAATGCTTGGTTTCCTTCGATAAAAAATTCACCCATGTGTGAAACATCGAAAACACCGACTGAATTACGTACGGCTTTATGCTCTTGAATTATCGATGAATATTGAACAGGCATCAGGTATCCGGCAAATTCAATCAGTTTTGCACCAAGTTTTTCATGCACACCGTAAAGTTTTGTTTTTTTCATTATCACATCCCGGTTAAAATTATATAAATTTAATTAAAATTAATTTGATATTCTAAAATTTTTTATGAAAGAACTTCGTTAGTTTTCGTTGCAATAAATTCAAATTTTTGCGGACTCATCTCTTCATCTTCAACAAGTTTAATTCTTACAAAATATTTAAATTGGATTTTAGTCAACATACTGATTGTGCCTTCACGAAGTTTTCTACCGAGCGAAGGATGAACCCTTAAGGTTAAACTTTTGTGTCTGCCTTCGTTTTTATATCTTTTCAACCAATCTTCGATTTCGTGAATTAAGTTTGAACGTTTTGTAAGCAAGCCTGTACCGTTGCAATACGGGCAAGGTTCGTACATCGATTGAACGATATTATGACCTATCCGCTGGCGGGTAATTTGCATCAGACCGAAATCCGTCATCGGAAGCATAGCAATTTTTGCCCGGTCTTTTCTGAATTCTTTTTTCAATTCGTCAAAAATCTTTTTACGGTTCTTTTCATCTTCCAAATCGATAAAATCGACAACAATCAACCCGCCGATGTCACGCAATCTGAGTTGTCTTACAATTTCGCGCGAAGCTTCCAAATCGGTTTTGAGTGAATTGAGCTCTTGTTCTTTTTTTGCCGCATACCGTCCGCTGTTCACGTCAATCACGGTCATTGCTTCGGTGTGTTCGATAATGATGTAGCCGCCGCTGGGAAGCGGCACTCTTCTGCCAAGCAAGGTTTTAATTTGCTCTTCGATTTTGAAGGTATCGAAAATGGGTTGATTGCCTTTGTAGTATTCTATTTTATCCAAAAGTTCAGGTTGAATGAAGGAAATATAATCGCGAATTTCTTTATAGAGTTTTTTTGAATCGACAAAAACCTTTGAAACATCGGGGGTAAACAAATCCCTTATAACGCGGATTGTTGTTGTCAAATCGCTGTAAAGAAGTGCGGGTGGTTTTTTGGATTTAACGGCGTCTTCAATTTTATTCCATGTATTCAGTAAATATTTCAAATCGCCCGAAAGTGCTTTTTCATCTTGTTCTTTGGCGGCCGTGCGTATAATCAAACCGTATTTTTCCGGGATAATGCTTTTTGCAAGGTTGCGCAATCTCCGTCTTTCCCTGTAGTCGGATATTTTTTTTGAGATTCCGATTTTGCTGTCGAATGGTAAAAGCACACAAAAGCGCCCGGGGATGGAGATGGATGAAGATATCCGGACACCTTTTCCTTCAACAGGTTCTTTTATAATTTGGACAATAATTTCTTGCCCTTTACGAAGTTTCGGAATTTGACGGTCGCTTTGACCTTGCCTTCTTTTATGTTTGTGGTGAGTTTCTTCCGAATCGTCATCTTCGTCAACGCTTACTTCATCGTCATCGTCATCCAAAACACTCTGAATTTCTTTGAATCTGTCCCCGATATCGGAAAAGTGTAAAAATGCATCGTGCTTGAGACCTATATCGACAAAAGCGGCACGGATGCCCGGCAGAACTCTCGCAATCCTGCCGAGGTAAATATTGCCCACCATTCGCCGTTTTTCGGGATTATCAACGAAAAAATCGACTAAATTGCCGTTTTCCGTAATTGCAACCCTGTTTTGAAGTGAAGAAGAGTTTATTATTATTTCTTTCGACATCGCAAAACCCTCTGGCGGATACTGCAATTGAGGGCGAAGAGAATGATGATTGGATACAAAAAGTCAAACTTTAACCTAAAGCATTTACCTTAACCTTAGTTTGAAGTTGTACCGTATTAATTTTCAAGTTTAATTTCATATTTTTTTAATATCATGCCACTTTGGCATTTAAAAACTTTGTTAATTTTTCATCCTCTTCCAACCAAAAGAGTACCCTGTTTTTAAATTTTTTGTAATAATAATCCAAATCCTCTTCGGGATAAAAATTATTTTTTATTTTATCGCTATGGTTTATAATTATTTCTTTAAGTTCCAATTCCGTTTTAGCTTTAAAAATTTGCTCCAACAATTCAGTAATTCCACCGAATACCCTAAAATACCAAATAATATTCTTTTTCGCTTTATCCAGGCTATTAATTTCACCGTATTCTTTCACCAACAAATTAAGATGTTTAATGGCAAGATTTTTCACCTCATCAACATCCGGTGGTGAAGGTTGAATATTTTTTTCGAAAAGGTTGTTAAAATTTCTAAAAATAAACGGGTTACCCAAAGCGCCGCGGGCAACCATAACCGAATCGCAGCCGGTTTCTTCAATCATTTTAATTGCATCGAAAGGTGTAAAAACCGAGCCGTTTCCAACTACAGGAATGGAAACGCTTTCTTTTACTTTTGCAATCCATTCCCATGCAGGGTCAACGTCATACTTATCACTTCTCAAACGTGCATGAATTGCTATATAAGCGGCTCCGTTGTCCTCGGCTCTTTTGGCATTTTCCAGAACCGTTATCCGTCCGCCGTCCATTCCCAAACGGAGTTTAACGGATACCGGAACACCGTTACTTCCTTCTACCAAAGCTTTTACAAGTTTTCCCAATTTCGGCGGGTCGTTGAGCAACCAGGCTCCCATTTTATTTGAAACCACTTTGGTAACCGGGCATCCGCAATTCAAATCAATTACGTCGGGATTTAATGAAGAAAGTTTGGCGGCGGCATCACGTAAAGTTGTTTCATCGTTTCCCAACACTTGTATTCCGATAGGCTTTTCCGATTTATGAAATGTTGCAAATCTTAATGTGTTAAAATTGCCTTTTACTATGCCATCGGCGCTTACCATTTGGGTGAATGTTAATCCCGCTCCGTATTCTTTGGCAATTCGACGGAAAGGCGCATCCGAAATTTCAGCCATTGGCGCAAGAATTAACTTTCTTCCGATATTTAGATTACCGATTTTCATATTTAAATAAAAAAAGGAACAACCCGCAAAAAAGTGAATTGTTCCGAATCAATTATTTTTCGTTTTCTACTTTTTCTTTCTTTTGTTCGTCTTCCAAAACGGCTTTTCTGGAAAGGCTGTATTTGCCGTTCTCTATACGTATCAGTTTTACACCGACTTTCTCGCCTTCTTTCAGGAAATCGGTTACTTTGTTAACTCTGGAATTATCAATTTGGGAGATGTGTAACAGCCCCTGAACACCGGGCAGAAATTCGATAAATGCACCGTAGTCGGTAATCTTAACAACTTTGCCTTCGTACACCGCCCCCACTTCGGGTTCAGCGGTAAGAGCAATTATATAATCTCTTGCTTCATTTACTTTTTCGAGGTGCGGACCGGAAATATGGACAGTACCGTCTTCATCGATGTAAATTTCAACACCGTAATCTTTTTGAATTCCTTGAATAACTTTTCCTGCCGGACCTATAACAGCACCGATTTTATCTTGATTAATTTTGAACGCCAATTGTTTAGGGGCATAAACGGAAATTGCTTCTTTCGGTTTGGAAAGAACGGCATTCATTTTTTCAAGAATGTGCAATCTGCCTTCTTTGGCTTGCGCCAAAGCTTTTTCCATTATTTCGAATGAAATGCCTTGGATTTTAATATCCATCTGAATAGCGGTAATTCCCTCGGCGGAACCGGCAACCTTAAAATCCATATCGCCGAGATGATCTTCATTTCCCGAAATATCGGAAAGGATTGCATATTGTTCGCCTTCTTTAATCAATCCCATTGCGATACCGCTGATGGCTTTGGAAACGGGAACACCGCCATCCATCAATGCAAGCGAACCTGCACAAACTGTTGCCATTGAAGATGAGCCGTTCGATTCCAAAATATCGGAATTAAGGCGGAGCGAGTATGCGAAATCCTTCTCCGGAGGAATGATATTTTTAAGAGCCCGTTCGGCAAGGTTTCCGTGCCCGATTTCCCTTCTGCCCGGACCCGAAAATCTTCCGGTTTCACCAACGCTGAAGGGCGGGAAGTTATAATGCAGAATAAACCTTTTGGTGTATTCTTCAACCAAACCGTCAATTATTTGTTCATCGGCTTTTGTTCCCAAAGTAAGAGTTGTTAAACTTTGGGTTTCGCCACGCGTAAACAACGCCGAACCGTGTGTACGGGCTAATATTCCCGTTTCAATTGAGATCGGACGGATGTCTTTCGTTCCCCTTCCATCGAGGCGCTTACCTTGTTCGAGTATTTGCTTTCTCATCAATTCCTTTTCGATATCGTGCAAAATCTCTTTAATTACTCTTTCTTGTTCAGGATATTTTTCGGCGAGCGCTTCGAGGACAGATTCGTTTAGTTCTTTATTTTTTTTTGCTCGTTCTTGTTTGGAGAGAACGGTTCCTACCAATTCCGCATATTTATCGTATGCCAATTCATAAACATCTTTTTTCAATTCCTCATCAATTTCCGCTTCGGGCACTTCCATTTTGGGAAGTCCGCACAACTCACGCAATTCTTTTTGCACATCCACCAATTTCTTAATGCTTTCGTGGGCAACTTTTAGTGCTTCGAGGAATTCGGCTTCCGTCACCTCTTTAGCTTCACCTTCAACCATCATAATCGAATCTTCATTACCGGCGACTATCAGTTCCAAATCGCTGTTATGGATTTGTTCGATAGTGGGATTAATA
>JALSTB010000093.1 GCA_026983955.1 Melioribacteraceae bacterium | reverse complement strand
ATCATACTAATAATCCCGGACTTTTATCAGACTATATTTACTCTTTGAATTTTGATAATGACGGAAACTTGTTAGTCGGAACAAACGGGGGTGGTCTTGCAATTTATCACGAAGGCGGTATTGTTTCTGTAAATAACCGGAAGGAAAACTTACCCGCCGGGTTTGTTCTTTACCAAAACTATCCCAATCCGTTTAATCCAAGTACAACAATCAAATATGCAATTCCGGCAATAAACAACCGTAAGCCAACAAAAGTTAAACTTGTGGTTTACGATTTACTCGGGCGTGAAGTTGCAACTCTTGTAAACAGTGAAAAATCACCCGGATATTATCAAGTTAATTTCGATGCTTCCGGACTTCCGAGCGGTTTGTATTTTTACAAACTTACCGCCGGAAATTACAGCGCAGTAAAAAAAATGATTTTGATGAAGTAGTGAATATATACCGGTGTTTATACTAAAGCCCGGTGTTTTGTTAATGCCGGGCTAATTTTATTCTCCGTATTACAATTGGGTTTATTTATTCTCTTCCGGGTGAATTATGTTATACATTGCGGAATAATCTTTGTCCCCCAATCCCTTCTCAATTGCTTTTTGCAGAATAGGTTTTTCCGCTTCGAGGATAAGATTATTTATATTATTTTTATAAAAATCTTTAGATATTAAATTTAAATCTTTTAATAAGTGTTTCACTGGGAAGTTAGGATTCTCGAAATTACGGTTAAGATAGCGTTCCAGTTTTTTATCGAATGTAGGTGCATACAAAGCGCTCCCGCGCAAAATATCCATAAATATGTTCACATCAACATTTGTACGGCGAACATAACCTAAACTCATGGAAAAAGCGGCGGTTTCCGTAATAATCAATTGATTCAAAGCCAATTTCAAAGCGGCGGCTTTCGGCACTTCGCCGGCATGCAATACTTTATTGCCCAAAACATCAAACAAATTGTTAAAAGATTTAAATTGCGGAATTGTGCTTCCCACCATAATTATCAACTCGCCTTTGATTGCCTGGGGAATGCTGCCGAGAACAGGCGCTTCCAAATATCCGCCACCCGCTTTTTCTATTTTTTCTTTCAACTCTTTGCTTTCTTCAGGCGAAATTGTGCTCATTTGAATTATCGTTTTGCCCGCGAAACCAACTTCTCCGGAAAACAGTACTTCTTTTATAGCTTCATAATGAGCAAGCATTAGAATCACAGTGTCGGTATCATCTATAAGCTCTGCAGGCGATTCAAAAACCCTTGCTCCTTTTTCCGCAAGCGTAACGGTTTTCTCCTTTGTTCGATTATAGACAGAAAGATTAAATCCGTTTTCCAGCAAACGCAAGCCCATCGGTTTTCCCATTAATCCTGTACCAATTAAACCGATTTTCATTCTTACTCCTCCGTTTTTTATTTGCAATGATACTAAAAAATGTACTCCGCAAAAAGTTTCTTAACCCTTAGCTTCACAATTTGTAATGCACTTCCTATTTTAATTCTTTTTTTATCAATCAACTTTTTCTAATTTGCACATATAAAGAAACAATATTTATCCGATAAAGCCGGTACCGGAATGTTTACAACCGTACGATATTTTATAAAAACCAGCATTATTTTTTTGATTGTTGGAATTTTAAGCGGATTATACCTGATAATTTCCAAATACTATTTTGTTCAAGGATACAACACGGAAATAATTTCGGCACACACGCACATTGTTCTGGTTGGCTCGGTGATAATGATGATAATGGGTGTTGCGCTTTGGTTCTTTCCCCGCGCGGAAAAAACAGATAGAAAATACAATCCGGATTTAATAAGATTTGTTTTTTGGCTGATGGCAATATCAACAGCGGTTAGATTTGTAGCTCAGGTAATAAACAGTTTCATGTTTGCCGCTTGGTTGAACCTGACCGTTACCGTTGCTTCGGCATTGCAGGTAATTTCAATTATACTTTTCTTTTATTCGATTTGGGGAAGAATCCGGCCCGTAGGAAGCCACATCCGCGAGAAAAAAGGCGAAAAATTTTAACGAACTTTTACACTTTTACGGAGTATAATACTTGAAAAGCATAACACCGTTGTGGTATCCGGGCTAAAATTAAAAACAGAACTAAATTACCATAAAAACTCCATTACTGACAAACGGGGAGCAACGATACATAAAAACAAAATATTTTTAATTATAATATAAATTACTTATAATGTATAAATTTTTAATAATAATATTGCTTTTTTCCGGCACTTTATCCGGGCAATCGAAAATACTGATTTACATGGACCTGAAACAAACCGACCATTTGAAAGCATACGGAATTACGTTCAACGCACTTAAAAAAGGAATACAAGCCGATTGGCTCTTAAATTACCGTGGCGGTTCGTTTATGCTCGATTATTCCGACGAGTTGGCTTTGCAGTGTAAAATCAAAGGAGTCGCATTTGAAAAAATTACCGCCGGGCAAGCTGCCGATATTTATTCGTTTGTTCAAAGTGAAGAACAAAACATGGATGTAGTTCGTTTGGAAAAAGCGCCTAAAATTGCAGTTTACGTTCCACCCGGATTTCAACCGTGGGACGACGCCGTAACGCTTGCCCTCGAATATGCAGAAGTCGACTACGACAAAGTGTGGATTGAAGAAATATTGCGCGGTGATTTGGAAAAATACGATTGGCTTCATCTGCACCATGAAGATTTCACCGGTCAATACGGAAAATTTTACGCAAGTTTCCGGAACGCACCATGGTACATAGAAATGCAAATGCTTTATGAAAACGAAGCTAAAAAACTCGGTTTCAAAAAAGTTTCGGAAATGGAAAAAGCCGTTGTGGCAACAATAAAAAAATATATTGCACAAGGAGGATTTTTATTTGCAATGTGCTCGGCAACCGATACTTACGATATTGCACTAGCAGCGATGAATGTTGACATTGTGGATAAAATGTTCGACGGTGACGCCGCCGATCCCGATGCACAGAACAAACTTGATTTTTCCAACACACTTGCATTTGAAAATTTTAAACTTGAAATGAATCCGCTCGTTTACGAATTCAGCAACATCGATATTCAACCGGTGGAAATAGGAAGCGAAAAAAACGACTATTTTACCCTGTTCGATTTTTCCGCCAAATTCGATCCCGTTCCTACCATGCTTGTACAAAACCACGTTAACGTAATCCACGGATTTATGGGTCAAACCACCATGTTCAGAAAAAGCTTGATTAAAAAATCCGTTTACATATTAGCCGAGCGCGCGGGAACCGATCAGGTAAAATACATACACGGAAATTACGGACGGGGAACCTTTACTTTTTACGGCGGTCACGATCCGGAAGACTACCGGCATGCGGTTAACGATCCGCCGACAAATTTAAGTCTACACAAAAACTCACCCGGATACCGTTTGATTCTTAATAATATTCTGTTCCCTGCGGCGAAGAAGAAAAAGCAGAAAACTTAAAATTTCATGCGTAAATTTGTCAATTAAATTCAGCAGCTAATTCAATCTGTATAAATCCCGGGATCCACATCATGAAAAAAATTAAACTTTACGACAAAGAATTTACGGTTGGAAAAATTGTATGCGTAGGCAGAAATTATGTTGCACATGCAAAGGAATTGGGAAATGAAGTTCCGGAATTTCCTTTGATTTTCCTTAAACCGCCGTCGGTTTTAATCCGCTCCGGTGAAAACATTGTACATCCGGAATATTCTACGGATATGCATCACGAAGTGGAATTGGTTCTACTGATTGGAAAAACACTTAAAAACGCCGGTGCGCAATCCGCTGCCAATTCAATTGCCGGTTATGCAGTCGGTCTGGATATGACCTTACGGGATGTTCAATCTGAGTTGAAAAAGAAAGGGCATCCTTGGACTTTGGCAAAAGTGTTCGATACTTCCGCAGCCGTATCGGAATTTCTTCCGGCAGGAAAATATAGAATAACCGGAAGTGAAAAAATTACACTTTCGGTCAACGGGGAAACCCGCCAGAATTCCGTTTTGAAAAAAATGATTTTCCCACCTGAAAAAATTGTGGAGTACATATCAAAAAAGATGACGCTTGAAGAAGGGGATTTAATTTTTACTGGCACACCCGAAGGTGTAAGCAAAGTTAACCGTGGCGATAAAATTGAAGCGGAAATCGAAAACATCGGTAAATTGACAAACACTGTTATTTAGTTTATTCGCTCTTTATTTTGTATATTTCCGAAATTAAGATAATAACTCTTATTAAAACGAAAGGAGCAATGTTTATGTTGTATCACACAAAAACGTTATTAACGTTTATGATAATTGCATTTAGTGCGCTTGTAAGTTGCGCGCAACAAGCAGAAACCAAACCCGCAAAACAAACGGAAAAATTCGTGAATGTTACTGTACAGGATTTAAAAACAGCAATGGAAAAAGATTCCAACTTTGTTATTCTGGATGTACGTACTCCTCCTGAATTGCAAGGACCGTTAGGTCACATCGACGGTGTAATAAACATTCCCGTTCAAGTGCTTGATCAAAAAGTAGACGAATTGGAACCTTACAAAGACAAAAAAATATATGTAATCTGCCGTTCCGGTAACAGGTCGAGGTTAGCGACCAAAATACTGCTTGAACACGGCTACAATGCCGTAAACGTAATGGGTGGAATGAAAGCTTACAACAAAGCAAAATAAAATTAGGAGCAATGCCCAACCTCCATAAGGAAGTTGGGCATTGTTATATTAAAACGCTTTTGCCATCCAGAAGTAACCGCCAATTGCACTTTCCGCTTTCGCCGGCGAACCGGGAAATTCGATAAGCTGTTTTTGATAATCTCCGGGCGACCAAATACCAGCAGTAAAACCAAGTGTGATTTCATGCTTGTAATTATATTTTGCCATCAGTGCAATTTCATTTCCCATTGCGCTCTCTACTCCATCCGGCACCCAATTACGTCCGTAGATAAAAAGATCTGCCCGTAGAAGCAAATCACCCAAGGTAAGAGCTGCATGACCATTAATAACATTAAGGTTTACTACGGTTAAATTATGCGGCGCCAAACCGGAAAATCCGTACCCGGTTGTCATTAGATGGGCAGGACCGAATCCAGGCCAGTCTTTATAAAAACCGAATGTGTACGGACCGTTTGTAACCGATTCGTACAATTCGTTATCTTGAGTTGTATTATCATCCCCGCTGTTGGAAACGTAAGCGGCACCAACCGATAGTGGCATATCCGGAACATCGAAATCAATTCCCAGTTGCAAATGAGTACCCTTGTATTTTACTCCCGTGTTTTCATTTTCGCCGCCCATCATAACATATTGGGCGGTAAAAGAGAGCATATCCAACGGTGAGCCCGTTATTCTTGCGCCGTACCACATTGGAGAATTACTGGAGTCTTTCCTGGTTTGAACCGGACGTGTTATAAAATAGGGCGAAATATTAATTTTTCCGTCCATAAATTTAAATGTTGGATAAATCCCAATGATATTCCAGTTACCCGGATAGACATCGCTTCCTGTGCCAACATTTGCAATTCCACCCATTTGAGCATAACGGTAGTAAAACAAATCGGCATCGAACATTTTGGATTTGTACATTAACTTTACACCGGCTGCACCATCTTCACCACCGTCGAACATTAAAGCTCCGTCGCCATAAAGCAACCGTTCTTTCCCTATTCTAAGCGACAAAGGGGAATCGAAAAGGTTATTAATTGTAAAATAACCTTGTAATATTCTCACCGAAGGATCAATGTTTTCACCCAAGCCTCCGCCATAGTAGGGACTCATTCCGTGTTGACCCCATGCGCCAATTGCCAAATATGCCGTTACACCTTTTCCGAAATCGACGGATGCATTAAAATCGCCGTGAATGTACATGTAAGTGTTTCCGTCGTCTGTTGTGCTTATAAAATCGGTGTTCGAATGGAAGAAATTATATATGTAAAACAATCCACCCCATTTTATTTCCGGCGTTTGTGCGAATAGGAATGCCGGAATGAAAATCAATGCGAAAAATATGTTTGATTTTTTCATAACCGGACCTCCTATTTTTGTTTTTCAACAAAAGGTTTCAATACACCGTTTTCATCCCTTCTAAGAGGTGCAGGTTGTTTGGGTAAGGGTGCTCCGGGTGCTTCTTCAATCGATACGCCGTATTTCCAATCGGGCGGACAAATTGCAATGTAACGTGCATATCCACCTGTACCGCCTTCGGGCTTTGCAAAACCAATTGCAATCAACGCCCCGGCTTCGGGAACCTTGTCAAGGTTGGTTACACCTTCAGCTTGACAAAAGTGATTATGCATCAACCAATATTCCCCTTCGAGGTTTGCCGTTGTGTCGGTATCGAGCGGTTCGTGACCGTGAAATAAAATTTTTCTTTCATTATGCAAAAATTTAAGAGCGTTCAATGTTATACCGGGAAACGGTTTTTCGTTATATCTGCCGGGGTCGCTTGTCCACTTTTTATGCCAATCGGAGCGAATCATAACAACCGAACCCTCCGGTATTTTACCGTGTTTTGCTTCCCAGTTTTTAATGTCTTCAATCGAACAGTGATATCCCGGGTTTTCCTTTACCTTGTCTGCAATATTAATTACTACCAAAGGTCTTACGGCATAAGTTGCGGGCAGGTCGCTGATTGTTGCACCGTATTCATCCCAATGTGCCGGAGGATCGAGTTGTGTTCCGTACTGGTCGGTCGGCAAAAAATAAGAAGTCGCTATAAAACCGTGTTTTTTGTAAGTGTAAACATCACCTTTTTTGACATATCCCGGAATATCGGCTCCGGCTTTTGTGGGCATGAATTTGGCATGTCCGAATCCAGGCCAAACGGGAATAGTAGGATTAAACGCAAAAGTTAAATCGACATATTTAGCTTTGGTCAGTGTGTTCTCGTAAAATTCCCACAAACCGGATTCTTCATCATCATCGTGAAATGCGAATCCTATAACCAAAGCCAAAACAACCAATGCACTTAAAATCCGCCATAAATTTTTCATGGTTTTGTCCTCCTTTTGGTTAGTATAAGAATTTTTTAAATAAAATATTTTAAGAATTAGTTTTTGACTTATCACCTCCCACTTACCTGATTGTTAATTAAATGAGAAAAGCAAAATTTTCCTTACCGCCATTTCCAAACACCGGATAACAGATGTGTTGTGAAACGGATAAATTTTCCTGAGTTGATTTGTTACGGATGGTAAAAACCGGTTTTAAATTTTTATGAATAATAAAAAGGCGTAAAACCTTAAATGGAAAATTAATATTTAATTGCGAAGGTGCATATTTGTCCGTTCCGCATCTTTTTGTGTTGTGTGAAGAAATTACTGCCATTTTAATTTATATGAAATTTAATTCAATCTTTTCACGCCAAGTCATTGAGTACGTCAGATTGAAAATTCCTTCAAGACAGCAATTATCCGGAACGAAGAACAAAAGATTTGTAATGTAAAATTTACATTCTTATACATCCACGGCAGAATAAAAGTTGCAAGAAGAAGTCCGGCATATAGCTTAACCGGACTTCCCAAAATCACAAATTAAAACAAACCACTTTAGGTTCTGTCATTTCCTCGAGGGCATAGCGGATACCTTCCCTGCCCAAACCGCTTTTCTTCACACCGCCAAACGGCATCAGATCGACACGGTAATCGGTAGAATCGTTCACCATTATTCCGCCCACATCCATATTTTTGATAGCATAAAAAGCATTGTTTAAATTATTAGTGAAAATTGCTCCGTGCAGACCGTAATTTACCGCATTCGACTTTTTAACCGCTTCCTCGAGTGTATCCACTTTGTACAAGGAAACAACAGGACCGAAAATCTCTTGGCAATCGATTTTCGCTTCGGGAGGCACGTTTTCGAGAACCGTCGGCTGAACCAAAGTTCCTTGACGAGTTCCGCCGGTAAGTACAACCGCGCCCTTTTCTTTTGCATCGTTAATCCAATCAATAACACGTATTGCTTCTTTTTCGGTAATCATCGGACCCATATCGGTATCTTCGTCCAATTGATATCCTGTTTTGTATTTTTTTGTCCGCTCAACAAATTTATCACGGAAAGATTCATAAATATTTTTCTGAATGTAAATTCTCTGAACGCCAATGCAGTTTTGCCCAACCGCCCAAAAGGCTCCGGACACACAAGATTCAACAGCCTCATCGATATTACAATCATCCAAAACTATTACCGGGGAATTTGAACCGAGTTCCATTCCGATTTTTTTCAATCCGGCTTTCTTTGCAATTTCCTCACCTGCTTCAACTCCGCCTGTAAATGAAATCATTCTGATTCTCTCATCCGTCACAAGTGCATCACCAATTTCACTTCCGTAACCGGTAACAATTGATAAGATTTCCGGGGGCAAGCCGGCATCGAGCAAACATTCTCCCAACTTCAAAGCCGAGAGCGGGGTAACCGTTGCAGGTTTTAATACTATTGAATTTCCGCCGGCAATTGCCGGTCCCAATTTATGAGCCACAAGGTTAAGCGGATCATTGAACGGTGTGATTGCACCGATAATTCCAATCGGGAAACGGTAATAATATCCCACACGGTTTTCCGAACCTTCGGCACTGTCGAACGGAATGGTTTCTCCGTTAATTCTTCTTGCCTCCTCCGCGGAGATCGTAATTGTGTTAATTGCCCTGCCGACTTCTTTTCTGGCTTCGCGGATGGTTTTTGAGCCTTCGGTTGCAATTGTTTTTGCCAAATCTTCGAAACGCTCTTGCATCAGCTTAGCAGTTTTTTTCAAAATGGAAATTCTTTCATGCACGGGCAAATTTCTGTTAATTTCATACCCTTTAACCGCAATTTCAATCGCATGTTTTACGTCCTCAGCCCTGCCACGCGGAACAGTATCAACAAGACTGTTATCGTACGGATTGCGCACATCGATTTTTTCTTCTTTGTCAATCCAATTTCCACCGATTATCATTTTCATGGTTTTACTCCTTATAAAATCTGTTGATTTCCAAAATGTCGGTCAATATTGAAAATCCGGTTTCAATTTTACCAGCGCCGGCGCCGGTTATCGTAACGTCGCCAAGCAAATCGGTTGTAAAAGTGATTGCATTAACCGCACCGCTCACGCCCGCCAAAGGATGGGAATTATCAATCATTGTGGGAGCTACGGAAGCTTTAACCTTTCCGGCTTCTTTTTTCACTTCACCGATTAATTTCCATTTTTTGTTTTCAGCCTTTGCTCTGTTAATATCGTCAATTGTGATTTGCGAAATTCCTTTGCACGGTATATCGTTTGGGGTTAAGTTTTCACCCATTAAAACATTCGCCAAAATCGTAACTTTTGCCAAAGCATCAAAGCCTTCAACGTCGGCTGTCGGGTCGGCTTCTGCGTAACCGAGTTCTTGTGCCTGTTTCAATGCGGCATCGTAGCTCATTCCCTCTTCCATTTTGGTTAAGATGTAATTGGTTGTACCGTTTAATATTCCGCGTATTGCCGAAATTTCATTGCCCGCCAATTCGTTCCTTGCAAGATTAATTACGGGAGTGCCCGACATTACGGTTCCTTCGATCATAAATTTAACATTGTTTACCATTGCCAAATTTCGCAACTCACGGTAGAAAAGTGCCGCGGGACCTTTGTTGGACGTTACAACATGTTTTCCACTGTTAAGCGCTGCGCGGCAATGATCCGTTGCCGGCTGTCCGGTTTTAATATCCGTGTAAGAAAGTTCGCATACAATATCGGCATTGGATTCGTTAATCGTTTTCAACGCATTCCAGCCGGTATAAAATTCGCCGGCTCCCTCGTATTCCGTAAGCTGTTTTCCCTCTTTGACCAAATTCAGCAATTGCTCCGCATCCAATCCTGCGGGAGAAAAAACGGAACCTTTTAACATGTCGGAAACGGCAACAATTTGCCAATCGAAGTTATATTGCTCTTTCAAATAATTTTTTTTGCTTAACATAATTTCCGTCAAGCCTTGTCCAACTGTGCCGAATCCGATTAAAGCCAATTTGAATTTCATAGTTTAATTCCTTTATTATTTAAATAACATTTAATGCTTGTTCAAGATCGGCAATTATGTCGTCGGCATTTTCCACTCCGCATGCAATTCTGCATGTCGATGGCTTAATGGCTGCCAATGCTCTTCCTTCTTCGCCTTGTTGCTGATGAGTTGAAATAGCATTTAAGGTTGCAACGGTTTTCACTCTGCCCAAATCCGTTGCGCGCCAAATCATTTTCAATGCATCGTAAAACTTTCTGGTATTTATCGATTCACCGGGTGCGTTTTCTTTGATTTCCGCAGCAAGCATATAGCCGTAAAGATTTTTATCGCTGTCAACCAGTTTCATATATTTCTTAGCCAAATTGTGAGCGGCGTAACTTTCGAGACCGGGATAGTGAACCGATTCTATTTTCGGGTGTGATTCGAGAAATCTTGCCACTTTCATTGCGCTTTCGCTCATTTGTTCGACGCGCATTCTTAAAGTACGCATATCGTTCAGGGTTAGAATTGCAGACATCGGACTGATGCTGGGACCGTTATCGCGATAAGGCCAAAGTTTTGCCCATGTTCCGAAATCTTCTCTCATTTCGTCGGTTCCTATTTTGCTAACGATATTCTTTTTCGCTATCATCAATCCGATAATCGAAGTACCGCTGCCGCTTATCACTTTGGAAGCGGAATGTACAACTATATCGGCGCCGAGCAGTAGTGGTCTTGTTAACGCCGGAGAAGCGCAAGTGGAATCGACAATTAAAGGAATTTCAAATGCATGTGCCAGTTCGGATACTGCCGTTATATCGAAAATATCTACCGAAGGATTGGAGGGAAATTCGCCGTAAAGAAATCTTGTGTTATCATCAACTTTGCTTTGCCACTCTTCTAGGTCGAGCGGATTTTTAATCCATCGCACTTCAATTCCTTGTTCTTGCCATCGGCGCACCCAGAATTGTTGGAACGAACCTCCGTAAACTTTGGCACTGGCCACAAAGTTTGGTTTTGGAAATCTTTCGTCTTTCACCAAAAAAGAATCGGTTGCCGTCCGTATTGCGCTCATTCCGCTCGATGTTGCAAGTGCGGTTGCTTCCAAATCCGAGCCGTAAGTTTCCAAAAGAGCTGCCGTTTCTTCAAGGAAGTATGTTGACGGATTGGCAATCCGGCTGTAGCACCACGTCGGCATTTCATAAGCCAATCCGGCTTCCATTTCGTAGCTGTTTTCGTATGCTTGGGCGGGACTCAAATAAACCGGTTCCATTATTGAACCGTTGTTAAGTTTCAGCGCTTGATTCAAATCGTATAACCCGTGGGTGGCTACTGTATCGAATTTCCATTTTTTCGCACGGGAAATTCTCTTTTGACGGTCGCGTATCATTTCTTTCCCCTTTTCCACCCAGTAGTTGAAATCTTTTTCCGTGTGGATTGTCATCTCTTTTTCCATTTTGTACTCCGTTTATTATTTAAATTTTAATCTTCGCAAATTTTAGAAAGCGGAATTTTTGTATTGTACTTTACGGTTGACATAACAAAAGAAGTTCTGATTTTCCCGATATTTTCCAATGAGATTAATTTCTGCAGAAGGAACTTTTCGTAGCACTGCATATTTTCCACAATAACTTTTAAAATAAAATCGTCTTCGCCGGCAATGTGATAACACTCAAGCACTTCGGGCAGTTTTTCGATTTCCCTCCAGAATTTTTTAACGGATTTTGCCGAATGCCCGCTCATCGAAATGGAAACGAATGCAATTGTTCCCTTCCCGATTTTTTCGGGATTAAGAATTGCAACCCGTTTTTTGATTACACCGCTCTTCTCCAGTTTTTTCACCCTTTCGAAAACGGCTGCAGGCGACAGGTTAAGTTTTTCCGCCAGCTCCGCATTGGTTATTGAACTGTCTTCCTGGAGTAAATCGAGTATTTTCCTGTTTATCTGGTCAAATTTTCTCATTTTTCGTTAAATATTTTGTGAAATGTTTGTTTTACAAAAAAATATATGGATTTTTGTTAAATTTTTCAAATTATTTTAACCGGATAACAAATCCCATTTAAAATTATTCGGATTTCAAGTGTTTTTTTAACAAAGAAATTTTCGTCTCTTTTTGTTTATTTTGGGATTCCAAAAGAATAGGCTGGAGAGTAAAATGAAGATAAAATTGAGCGCAATCGTAATGATACTAATTCTTGTGTTTTCCTGTTCGGATGAGAATACCGGCAACAAAGTAAAAGCGGTGTACAATTTAATCAAACCTTCTGCTGGAATTTATGAAGTTTTTGCAAAGAATGTTGACAAGGATAAAATAAAGGGAAACTTTTACGAGAAGCAAATCTTCGAGAACAACAGACTTGTAAAAATCGAACGGTACAACAAAAAAGGTGATTTGACCGACGGGTTATTTGTTCCCGCAATTACGGTTTTTGAATATGATAAAGACGGAAAAGTCAAGTTTGTAAGGTATTTAGATAAAAACGGAAATGCGGCAAACACTCCGCAGTTCGGTTATTCCGTAATCGAATATGTTTACGGTCCGGACGGCAAAGTGATTATGGAAATATACCGCGACAAAAACTTCAATTTGTTAAACGTACCGCGCGATGAAAACGGCAATATCAAAAACATTGATTTCATCTCACCGGTTTTGGTTTATCTTTACAACGGCGGCAAATTGAAAATAAAAGCGTTCGACAAAAACTTTAATTTGATTAAAGAAACGGAGGGCGACAAACCGTGCATTCCGTTTATCGATTGCGGTGAATGAATTTTTTATGATGTAGGGGAAATTACTAACGTAACATATTTAGTATTAAAAGTAAAACAATAAACACATCAATATTAAAAAATATATGTTTTGTTTTGAGATTCGGCAAATACGGAAAATC
>JALSTB010000092.1 GCA_026983955.1 Melioribacteraceae bacterium | reverse complement strand
AAAGATTTGCTACTGGAAAAAATTACCGGCAGCTGAATAATTTATGCGGAAATGAAAGCCCGTCGTTTCTTAAAGAAAGACGGGCTTCATCCGGATTAATTTGCATTATTCTGAGATGCTATTAAATTCAACGCACTGCCGGCTTTAAACCACTCAATCTGATTTTCGTTCATCGTGTGATTCAGAATTGCCTCGTCGGTCGTGCCATCTTTATGTTTCATAATCATTTTAAGCTGTGAACCGGGTTTCAACTCTTTCACTCCAATGATATCTATTTTATCGTCTTCCTGTACTTTGTCGTAATCGGCTGGGTTGTCAAAAGTTAATGGCAATATTCCTTGTTTTTTCAGATTTGTTTCATGAATACGGGCAAAGCTTTTTACCACAATTGCTTTGGCGCCCATAAAACGCGGTTCCATTGCTGCGTGTTCGCGACTTGAACCTTCGCCGTAATTCTCATCACCAACAACCACCCAGCTTACTCCGTGTTTTTTATAATCCTTTGCCACTTCCGGTGTAGATTGATATTCTCCCGTAAGTTGATTTTTCACTTCCCCGGCTTTACCGGTAAAAGCATTAACCGCACCTAAAAATAAATTGTTTGATATATTCTCCAAATGGCCGCGGTACTTTAACCAAGGTCCGGCCATGGAAATGTGGTCGGTTGTACATTTACCTTTTGCTTTTAATAGAAGAGTCAAATCGTAAAAATCGTTACCGTCCCACGGGGGGAATTTTTCCAGCAGTTGCAATCTTTCGCTGTCGGGTTTTACTTTTATTTCCACTCCGGGGTTCGGGTCCGGCGGAATGTAACCTTTATCGTCTCTTTCGAAACCGTTTTTGGGCAATTCGTCGCCGTAAGGTGAATCGAGTTTAACTTTCTCACCTTTTTCGTTCACCAATTCATCGGTTTCGGGATTGAAGGAAAGACTTCCGGCAATTGCCAGCGCAGTTACAAGTTCGGGACTGGCAACAAAGGCAAGTGTTTCCGGATTTCCGTCATTACGTTTTGCAAAGTTTCTGTTGAACGAGGTAACGATTGTGTTCCGTTCGCCCGTTTTAATATCCATTCGTTTCCACATTCCTATGCAAGGTCCGCATGCATTGGCAAGAACCAAACCGCCCAAATCGGTTAAAGTTTTAAGTTGTCCGTCGCGTTCTATTGTTGCACGAACCCGTTCGGAGCCGGGCGTGATAGTGAATTGGGATTTGGCTTTCAAGCCTTTCGCAAGAGCTTGTTTGGCAACGTTGGCTGCCCTGTCGATATCTTCATAACTTGAGTTTGTGCAGCTACCGATTAATCCGACACTGATTTTATCGGGAAAATCATTTTCCTTAACGGCTTCTTTCATTTTGGAAACCGGCCAAGCCCTGTCGGGTGAAAACGGTCCGTTCAAATGAGGTTCGAGTTCGCTCAAATTAATTTCGATTACTTGATCGAAATATTTTTCCGGATTTTCCCAAACTTCCGGATCGGCTTTCAAGTCATCTTTATATTGATCGGCAAGTTCCGCCAGGTCTTCCCGGTCGGTGTTTTTCAAATAAACGGACATTCTTTCATCGTAAGGAAAGATAGAAGTTGTTGCACCGATTTCCGCACCCATATTACAAATGGTTGCTTTGCCCGTACAAGAAATTGATTTTGTTCCTTCACCGAAGTATTCCACTATAGCGCCGGTTCCGCCCTTAACGGTAAGAATACCGGCGAGTTTGAGAATCACATCTTTCGGAGCCGTCCAACCCGAAAGTTTGCCGGTAAGTTTTACTCCGATTAATTTAGGCCATTTAAGTTCCCATGGCATTCCGGCCATAACGTCAACTGCATCGGCGCCTCCAACCCCAATTGCAATCATTCCCAAACCACCCGCATTGGGTGTATGCGAGTCGGTCCCAATCATCATTCCGCCCGGGAAAGCATAATTTTCCAAAACCACTTGGTGAATGATACCGGCGCCGGGTTTCCAGAATCCTATACCGTATTTACGGGAGACGCTTTCGAGAAAATCGTAAACCTCCTTGTTTTCTTCTTCGGCGCGTTTTAAATCTTCTTCCGCACCCGATTGTGCCAATATCAAATGATCGCAATGAACGGTAGTGGGAACTGCGGTGGTTTTTCTTCCGGCATGCATAAATTGTAAAAGAGCCATTTGCGCAGTAGCGTCTTGCATTGCAACCCTGTCCGGAGCCAATTCAACGTAATCTTTTCCCCGTTCAAATTCTTTGGCCGGTTCATTCCATAAATGTGTATACAATATTTTTTCGGCGGTTGTTAAAGGCCTGTTTAATATTTCACGGACTTTCTTAAGTTTATCTTCCAAATTGCCGTATACTTTTTGGATCATGTCAATATTTTCAGTCATTTTTACCCTCCGTTAGTCGATTTTTTTTACATCGTAAAAATAGTCAATTCATTTGTTATATTCCTATGAAAAGCCAATTAAACGAATTAAAGTTATGTTTAATAACCGGGTTTTCAGTAAATGCTAAAAGTTTTAACTATAAAAATAATTGCCAACAGTGTAAATATTTTTGTAAAAAGACCGATTATGAAATTGAAAAAGTGTTAAAAGTCTTCAAATTAAAACCGGAGCAAAAAATTTATGAAAGCGAAAGCAACGCCAATCGATAACGAACTGGTAATGCGGGAAGACGATTTTATTGTTTCCAAGACGGATCTTAAAGGAATATTGACATACTGCAACCGTACGTTTATGGAATTTGCCAAATACGAAGAGAGTGAGTTATTGGGTCAGCCTCACAATATTATCAGGCATCCCGATATGCCGCGTGTGATTTTTAAATTGTTGTGGGATACAATTCAAAGCAAAAAAGAAATTAATGCATACGTGAAAAACATGGCAAGTGACGGATCGTACTATTGGGTTTTTGCCAATGTAACCCCCGTTCTTAACGATGTTGGTGAAATAGTGGGGTATTATTCCGTTAGAAGGAAACCCGAACCGGAATCGTTGCAAAAAGTAAAAAAACTTTACAGTGAATTGTTATCTGAAGAAAAAAAATATGCTAATAAAAAAGAGGGGCTGCAAGCTTCAGAAAAAATGTTACAAAATATTTTAAAGGAACAAGGTAAATCTTATGAAGAATTTATTTTCAGTCTATAATCACAAATCAATCAGAGGCAATCTATTATTTAGATTGTTGGTCATTATCGGCTTATCATTTGTAACTTTTGTTTTGTACGAATTGTTCAGAAATAAATCAGGTTCGGCTTTTCTCAATTATTTACCTTTGGGGTCGTTTGCTTTGCTACTGGCCGTATTGGTTTTATTTACCAAACAACTAATTAATTATTTTGAAACTTCTATAAAAACGATACTGAAACAAGTAAACGCAATGAGCAGCGGTTCTTTGGATAAAAGAATTACGGGAATCAAGCAAAAAGATGAATTGGGTGAAATTTCCTGGGCAATTAATGATTTGAACGATCAATTTGAAGCATTGATTAAAGAACTAAGTACTACAATAGAATATATAACCCATCGCAAATATTTCCGGCCGGCAATGAGCAAGGGACTTCACGGTTATTATAAAATTATTGCAAAAAATATTGATGATACGTTAAAACAATACAGTAACGAAATTTCGGAAGAGAAATATTATTTGGAACGTAATACGAAAACAATGTTGGAAGCCATGCAACAATTTGAAAATGGTGACTTAACGGTAAAATTAACACCGCCGGAGAAAAAAGATTATATAAGAAGTTTATTTTTAGGTTTTAACAAAGCGGTTGAGAACATCAGTAAAATGATTGTGAAAGTAAAAGAAGCGGTGAATACGACGATTTCGGTAAGCTCGCAAATTGCGGCAACCGTTGAAGAAATGACGGCGGGAGCAGAAGAACAAAACAACCAAACTCAGGAAATTGCTACAGCAGTTAGCGAAATGAACAACACCGTTACGGAAACCACGCGCAGTACAACTGCTGCTGCAGATTCTGCACGTGAAGCGGGTCAGCAAGCGGAAAGCGGAGGAAAAGTTGTTACCGAAACCGTGCAAGGTATGGATGAAATTGCAAATGTAGTTTCCGATGCAGCAACGAAAGTTGTTGAACTGGGTGAGAACAGTGACAGAATAGGTGAGATAATTAAAGTTATTAACGATATCGCAGAGCAAACAAATTTATTAGCACTGAATGCCGCTATTGAAGCAGCGCGGGCGGGCGAACACGGACGGGGATTTGCCGTTGTAGCCGACGAAGTGAAAAAACTTTCCGAACGTACCAGCAATGCCACCCAGGAAATACAAGATATGATTAACAAAATTCAACGGGATACAAAAGATGTTGTTGCTTCCATTAATGCAGGTAATGAAGTGGTGCAGCGTGGTAAAGAATCCGCACAAAAGGCGGGTCAGGCTATACTTAATATTGTAAACACAACCAATAAGGTAGTTGACGAAATTGCACAAGTTGCAACGGCAAGCGAGGAACAATCGATTACGGCGGGACAAATAGCACAGAATATCGAAATGATTAATAATGTGGCTTCCGAAACACTTGTTGCCATTCAACACATGGCAAGCGCAATAGACGGACTGAATAATTTGATAGAAAACTTAAAAGTATCCGTCAATTCGTTCAAAATGGGAGGGGAACCGGCGGTAAGTTATTCTCAAGAGGAAATCAATCAGCAAGTGCTAGAAGAATTAACGACCGCTTAATTTTATTGTTGATAAAGTTCACGTTCAACCAGTTCGCATAAAATGTGTGCAACTGTGATGTGTCCTTCTTGAATGCGTTGGGTGTTTGCCGAAGGAATTACTATCGGAATATCAACAAGGGCTTTCAGAGCCCCGCCGTTATTTCCGAGCAATCCGATTACTTTCATACCTTTTTTGTGTGCAGTTTCAACTGCATTCACAATGTTTTTCGAATTTCCGCTTGTTGAAATTGCAATCAAAATATCGCCTTTATTTCCCAGGCCTTCAATGTTCCTTGCAAAAACATTCTCGAATCCAATATCATTGCCCCCGGCTGTTAAATTTGAAGAATCTGTGGTGAGCGCAATTGCCGGAATAGCGGGGCGTTGCAAATCGTGACTAAGCCTGATCATAAATTCCGTTGCTATATGTTGACTATCAGCTGCACTCCCGCCGTTTCCGCAAAGTAATAGTTTATTACCGTTTCTGAATGCACCGGCAAGCATATCAACGGATTCCAGAATTTCGTTTCCGCATGCTTCTTCTATTGCAATTTTTACTTCGGCGCTTTCTTTTAACGAATCTTTTATGAATTTATGCTTGTCCATATTAAAATATTATAATTTAAACATCGACGGGTAATTTTGTGTGAATCGCCGAAGCGAAATCTTTCATTAAATTCCAATTGTTTCTATCTTCGAAAAAGTTTCCCGTAACAATGATATTTGCTCCGTTGTTAACCATTTTCCGCGCAACACCGGGAGTTCTTATTCCTCCGCCGACAATCAACGGAATTTCAATTTCTTCCGAAACGGATTTAATCATTTCCAAAGGCACATGATTTTCGGCGCCGGAGCCGCCTTCGAGGTAAACCAATTTCATTCCCAAAAATTGTGCGGCTAAAGCGGTAGCAGTTGCAATTTCCGGTTTATTGCGCGGTATCGGTTTCGTACCGCTGATATATTCGGCGGTTGTTTGTTTGCCTGATTCAATCAACATGTAGCCAGTGGAAATTGCTTCCAAATTAAATTTTTTGATAACCGGTGCGGCAAGCACTTGTTTGCCTATAAGATGTTCGGCATTGCGTCCGCTGATGAGGGATAAGTATAAAACGGCATCGGCATCGGGGGAAAGTTGATTAACACTGCCCGGAAAAATTATTACCGGTAAAGCACTGTATTCTTTAATCAGTTTTATGCTTTTTTCGAAATCACCGTTTACAATTAAACTGCCGCCGACAAAAAATCCGTCCACGCCCGCCTTTTCCGAAACTTGCAAAAATTCCGCTATGTTGTTTTCATTAACCTTATCGGGGTCAATCAAAACAAAATAGGCGGCGCCTTTTTCAGCAATGGTTTTCAATATTTTGCTATAAACACTCATTTACGAAATCTAATAAGTTGAAAATTTAACGGTATTGCAAGATAATTAAGTTTTTATAAATTCTCAGCGAAAATTTTTCATTGTTAATGCAACCCTTCCTTTGTCTTTATCGATGTTTTTTACGGCAACCTCAATTATATCACCAACTTTCAATACTTCCAAAGGGTGTTTGATATATTTATCAGCTATTTCCGATATGTGAAGAAGGGCATCTTGTTTAATTCCAATATCGACAAATGCGCCGAAATCCACAATGTTTCTCACCGTGCCCTTTAGTTTCATTCCTTCGTGCAAGTCTTCAATTTTTAAAACGTCACTTCGCAAAACCGGTTTAGGCATTTCTTCACGCGGATCGCGCCCGGGCTTTTTCAAGTTGTTAATAATGTCGTTAAGTGTGAATTCTCCAATTCCCAATTCTTCCGCAATTTTCCGGACTCCTTTTTTCTTCACGAACATTTCAACTATTTCGCCTTTTTCATTTATTGCTTTGATTGGTACATTGCACATTTCCAACAATTTTTCTGTTGCTTTATAAGATTCGGGATGAATAAAAGTGTTGTCCAAGGGGTTTTCACTTTCCGGGATTTTTAAAAAACCGGCAGCCTGCTCGAAAAGTTTTTCACCAACCCCCGAAACATTTTTAAGCTCTTTGCGCGATTTGAATTTTTTATGTGTATCCCGGTATTCGACGATTTTTTTTGCAATCCGCTTGTTCATGCCGGAAACGTACGTCAACAAAGCGGCCGAAGCGGTATTAAGATCAACTCCAACGTAGTTAACGCAGCTTACAACTACGTCATCCAATTTCTTTTTAAGAAGTTTTTGATTAACGTCATGTTGATACAAACCGACACCAATCGATTTGGGATCGATTTTAACCAATTCGGCAAGGGGATCGAGAACACGGCGGGCAATGGAAATATTACCGCGTTGACTTGCCTCCAAAGTGGGGAACTCTTCTTTGGCAAGCGGTGATGCCGAGTAAACGGACGCTCCGGCTTCATTTACAATTAAATAATGACAATTTAAGTTATTTTCTTTTATTAATTCCGAAACAAATAATTCGGTTTCCCGGCTTGCCGTTCCGTTTCCAATGGCAATAATTTCAACATTATAATTATTAATTAACTCAATTAAAATTTTCTTGGATTCTGTAACTTTATTTTGCGGCGGATGCGGATAAATTGTACGTCCCTCCAAATATTTCCCGGTTTCATCAATTACAGCCACTTTTGAGCCGGAAACGAATCCCGGATCGATACCCATTATTTTTTTCCCGCTTAACGGTGGTTGCAATAAAAGTTGACGCAAGTTCGAGCTGAAAATTTCAATTGCATGTTCCTCTGCCTCTTCGGTTAGATTATTCCGCACTTCTCTTTCAATTGAGGGATAAATTAAGCGGGTAAAGGCATCTTGAATTATTTCCGATAAAATATCATCGAATACCGATTCTTTATATGGAAAAAACACTTTTCTGATTTTTTCCAAAATGCGGTTTTTATCGTATTTCAGATTTACTCTCAAAAAACCTTCACGTTCTCCCCGGTTTAGGGCAAGTGTTTGGTACGGTTTAATATTAAGAATGCCGGTTTCGAAATCGTGATAAATTTCATAAACATCTTTCTTACCGGCTTGTGTTTTCGGATTGTTGACTTTCCGTGAAATTATTTTTGAGCCGGTCGATAGAAACTCTCTTACTTCTTTTCTTACTTCGGCGCTCTCATTAATATTTTCGGCAATAATGTCTTTTGCACCTTGAAGCGCTTCTTCCGTTGTTGTAACGCCTTTTTCCCCGTCCAAATATTTTTTCAGGATTTCGTCCAAATTTCCGTTGAACCCCGGATTATCCAAAATAAATTTTGCAAGCGGTTCCAAGCCTTTCGATTTGGCTACAGTTCCGCGCGTTTTTCTTTTGGGTTTGTAAGGAAGATAAAGATCTTCAACTTCTTGAAGTTTTTCCGCAGCCAGAATTTTGTTTTTTAATTCGCTGGTTAACTTTCCTTGTTCTTCAATTGATTTTAAAACCGTTTCCTTTCTATCTTCCAAAACGCTCAAATACATGTGTTCGGTTTCAATTTTTCTGAGAATTTCTTCATCCAATCCGCCGGTTTTTTCTTTTCTGTAACGGGCAATAAATGGAATTGTAGCTCCGTCGTTTAATAAATTCAGAACAGCGGTTACTTGTTTGGGACTAAGTGAAAATTTACGGGAGATAATTTCGATGTTGTTCATACGTGCCTTTTAAGTGATAAATTTCGGAGTGTAAAATTAAGATGTTGATTACTAAAATCAAAAACCATGCAGAGACCCGGCTTATTTGAAAATCGAAAACGGGTCGTCTTTTCTTGTGGCAAGGCGGTATTTGTGTTTAAATTCTTCTTTTTCCAAAACTTTTAGCAGCTTCACCGGGTCGTTAACAATAATTCCATCGAGAGCGGTTACCATCATTCTTGCCATTGAATCCGGATCGTCCAAAGTCCAATAATAAATTTTCTTTATAATTCCTCTTCGACGCCTGAATTTTGCAGCCAGCAAAAATTGTGGGATAAAATGCGTAACGGGTTTGGGAACGGTCGAAGCGATTCCGCGTCCCCACCACAAATTCGGAAACTTCAATTTACGGAAGGTCATCATACTATCGTAAATATTTTCTTCACTGAAGTCAAAACCGATAAACCTCAGGTTTTTTTTCTTTATTGCTTTGTGGGCGCCTCTGATAAAATCGACATATTCACTGCCCGGCACGGAGAGCACGCATTTAATTCCGTTGACGGAAAACGGAATTTGTTTGGAAATTGTATTTACAAATTCAACGCCACACTGCTCGAGTTTGCTTTTCGGTACTTTCCCGAGCTTGTTATCGAATATTATAAGACTAAAATTCTTGTATTCGGAAATTAAAATATTTAAGTAGTCTAAAAAATCGGGCAAACCGGTTTTTGCAACACTACGTTCCATCAAATTAATGGAATCGGGATCAAAGTCGGGACGAAAACCATGATATACTTCAAACTTGAACGAACCGTCCGGCTGTAAGCGGGGAGTAATATCGCACTCAATTGCGTTTGCTCCCATATCCAGCGCTTCTTCAACGTACGAAGGTGTATTTACCATGTGTGCAATTACATAAAAGGGGCGCGGCTCCGGTTTCGCCGTTGTAAGTTCCAGTTTTGTTTTATGCGGTGCTTCCGATTTATCGAGCCAAGTATAGCATGGAAATTCCCAATGTTTTTTTTGTTGGGGATTCTCAATGACTATTTTGTTTAAATACCAACCGTCTGCAAGCCATTGTTCATCGTGGGAAACGGTAATTTTTCTCAGTTCGCCCAGGTTTTTGCTTACAATTTTAAAGATATCCAGATTTCCGGCTTCAAAAACATTTTTGGCAACCAGCTCGTTCAAGCGGATGGGCGGGGTTTTTCCT
This sequence comes from Melioribacteraceae bacterium, assembly GCA_026983955.1. Classification (GTDB taxonomy): domain Bacteria; phylum Bacteroidota; class Ignavibacteria; order Ignavibacteriales; family Melioribacteraceae; genus BMS3ABIN04. Next base: position 44,312 of record JALSTB010000092.1, on the reverse strand, counting down.
TTTGTTCCTTCGATTACCAGTTTTACATTGGCATCAGTACCGGCTCCCGCTATGTTGCCCGTATAGACTTTTATTGTGTATTCACTCAGGTCCGGTAAAAGCGAATAAGTTTCAAAAGGTTTTACCCAATTGAAAAATGAAAATGCGGTTTTTTTCAAATTTCCGGAATCGTAAAGAACAACACGGTTCAGATACCAATTGGAGGAAATGCCTTCATCATCCGATGTTACGTTTAAAGATTTCATGGTACCGAACACTGGCAGAACTATCCGGAATTTTGTTATGTGACCGGATTTAAAACTGTCATCCTCTGTGAATGCATTGATGTTTATAAATCCGGTTTTTGCTTTTGTACCTTTGAATGAAAAGAAAATATTGGAATCGGTACCGGAACCGGGAAGGGTACCGGTAAAAATTTCAATTAAATATTCTTTTGCGGAAACGGTGCGGAAATTATATCCTTTACCTTCTTCAATCCATTTGTTAACATTTACAAACCAGAATTTATTCCGGTCAATATTTTCAACGGTTATATGGGATAAAAACCAATCGGAGCCAAAGCCTTTGCCGTTTTGGTAAACCGAGAATGATTTTACCATACCCAAGTCGGGCAAGTCGATTGTACAATGCGAGACGCTCCCTTTCTCAAAATCGCTTTTCCCGAAAAATTTTGACAAATCGATTTTTTCCGTAGAGTATTTTTCTCCCGAAATTTTTATGGAAATATTTGCGTCTGTGCCCGCCCCGCTTTTGGTTCCAGTATAAAATGTAATTTTATATTTCATATTTTCAACCGTTTATCAAAATCAATTAACAAGAATATATAAAGTTTAAGTTAAATTCAATATGAACAATTTTCCGGTTTTTCGCTGAAACATTTTCAATTGAAAAGTGTTAATTGTATTTTTGATTGATTGAAAAAACAAATTACGGAGGTAAAATGGCCGAATTGGTAGTTTATCACAAACCTACTTGCACAACAAGCCGAAAAGCCCTGAAAATGCTGGATGAAATGGGCGTTGCTTACAAAAAAGTGAATTACTATGAAAAACCTTTCACTAAAACAAAACTTAAAACACTGTTGAAAAAAATGAATTTAAAAGCTGAGGACGTTTTAAGAAAAAGGGCAAAAGAGTATAAAGAATTCGATTTTAAAAATAAGAAATATTCACAAGCGGAAATTATCGATTTTATGGTTAAGTATCCTGATTTGATTGAAAGACCGATTGCCGAGAAAGGCGATAAAGCGGTTTTGGGCAGACCTGTGGAAAAAATAAAAGAAATTTTATAGTCCATCCGTATTTCATTCAATTGGTAGCCGGTTTCGTGCGGAACCGGCTTTTTTTTAAAAAATAATATTTCTTAAACAAAACGTAAGATTTTACGATTATGAACGTGGTATGAAATGTTTACTTTCAAGGATGAAGTATGTTCCTCAATAATGCGGAAATATATACTCCGGAGCGGGAAGCTCAATTGCAAAAGGAAATCGCATTTAAGAAATTTAAGAACTATGCGAAAGAAAAATTTGCAAATTCGGTTAAGTTCGATTTGTCATTCGGCGAATACGAGCGTTTGGCCGCATACCATTATGCATTAAAACTACCTGAGGAATTGAACGAATTTTTTATCGATGACCGGTATGTGCATTTCTTTCTGGCAATTAAAAACCCTTTATTGATTTATGGGGAAAATTATTTAAAGCGAAACCCGCATTTGTTCACACTTTCGGAAACGTATTGGGAAATTAAAAATCTCTATAAGTTATGGATAAAACAACAGAACGACGAGGATAAAAAATATTACTCCAATACCATAATTAAAATCATTGAACGGAATTTCGACTATTTTGATTTTTTAAGTCTTTTGCACTATGCGGTTATTTGTTCCCGGGAAAATAACGAGGAAGCATTACAAAAAGCCACGGGTACAATTTTAAAAATTCAATCCGATATCGATTCTTTGGCAATTTCACCCCAAGTAAAAGAAAAATTTTATTATTTCACCGCTCTGCTTTACGGATATATTAATTTACGCATTGAGAATAACGAATTGGCATTGCAAGCATTTACAGAAGCGAAGAAATATAAAGTAAATCCCATAACGGCATTATATTACGAATCCATTGTGAACATCAAAGCAGGAAACAGAAGCATTGCCTTTAATAACATTAAGCGTATTCTGGAATTCGACCGGACGCGACTGAAGTACGCAATGGAAATCAATTCGGAAGAACGGTTTAATTTTTTCGTGAAGAACGCTTTTATCTATCATGTTTTCAAGAAAGAAGAATTTGTGTGTATGCTTGAGGACATTAAAATTCTGGTTGAAACCCTCAAAGAAGAAAACAAAAAATTGATTAAGAAAGTATTCGAACAGGTCGTTTATTTTCTGAATTCGAAAGACAAAGATTTATGCAACGATGCTTTACGTGCTGAAATCGTGTTTCTTAAAAACATGCTTGAAAAATATTATTTATCGAAAAATGTCCTTATTATTAATTCCGCTCCCGTATTCAAAGATAAATTCAATAAGCTAATCGACAAAATGATAGACAAGGTAAGTAAAGAATACGAATCAACTATATTTCATAAACTTTCACTTTACGAAACACAATTGGAACAAGTGCAAAAAAATCTGGAAAAAGTTGAAAATGAAAAAGCTTCGGCAATCGGGATTTTGAATGACAAACTAAAGAAATCCATACAAAAAGTGGAAGAGATGTATGATGAACAAATTAAAGCATTGGAAAGGAGGATAGAACATTTATCGGATGAAGATAAATATAATCCGGTAATTCTGTTCAAGGATGCCATAATATTTTCGGCGGTAATAGCAATGATAGTTTTCGTCGTCGGAGGTTTTGCTTCCGGCTACAATTCTGCAACGGAAGGCTCGGATAGCGTTATGAAAACTCTGATGTTGTCCGGTTTCAAATGGGGTGGCATAACGTTTATAGTTGGATTGATAATTTCGTTTCTGTCATCGGCTTCCGGTATGATGGACAAAACCAATAAAAAGCAACAACTCGTAAAAGAAATAAGTAAACTCAAATCACAAAAAGAGGAACAGATTGAACGGTTAAAAAAAGAAATCGAAATGAACCGCGCATCGATGGAGAATAATTTTGCAAAGAAAGAAAGCACATACAATGAGGAAATGCAAAACATTATGAAAGAAAAAGCAGCCGAAGAAGAAAAATTAAGGGAAGAAGCCCGCGACGAAATTGAAGAAAAACTTGCTCCGTTCAAAAAATTATACATTTCATAATTTCGCTTCCATTGGCTAAAGTTAGCCAACTTACCGAAAAACTACTTTTAAAACCGCAAAAAATGACCAAAAACAAATTAAAGGGATTGGAATGAAATATGGTTAAACTAAATAAAAAATTTTAAGGTTCAGGGAGCAGTGCAATTTGGAAGAAAATTCATTAAAAAAACATGACATAAAAATATACGGCTTAATAAGGGTTAGAAACGAAGAATTGATTATCCGGGATACTTTGGAGCATCTAAATGAATTTTGCACTGGCGGAATATTCGTATTCGACGATTATTCGGAAGACGGAACGGCAGAGATATGCAAAAACTTTCCCGGAGTTATCAAAGTAATTGAAAATAAAGAATGGGATTTAAACCGTGAACGGGCGGAATACGAAAACAGAGCCGCAATATTAAATGAAGCTAAGAAAATTGCAAAACCTTGGGACTGGTTCGTTTATCTCGATGCCGATGAACGGGTTGAGTTCGACTGGTCTAAAATTTACGGTTTGCCACCCGGTGTAATTGCAATCAGAATGAAACTTTTCGATTTTTACATTACACCGCAAGATGCGGACAAACCATATTATGAGCGAACCAAAATAGGACCCGAATACAGAAAAATCATTATAGCATTTAAAAATCTGCCGACGTTGGAATATAAATATATGGATCAGCGGGAAGTTTTTTTAGGCACAGATGGAATTATATTGGAAGAAGGATATGTTAAACATTACGGAAAGGCAATATCCGTAGAAGAATGGGAAAAAACATGTGAATATTACTCGAAATATTTTCCGAAATATTCCGGAAAATGGGAAAAAAGAAAAGGCAAGGCAATCCACAATAACATATCCGATTTCGGCAATCCCTTGATTTCTTGGGAGGAAAGGGAGCTAAAAGGAATAGATTTGCTGGAGATTGAGAAAAAATTACCAAACAATTTAAATACTGAAACAAAAAAACTTAAAATATTATTGTCGACCCACCACTTGCTCGAATATGCCGGTACGGAAATTTACACATATACACTTGCTGAGTTTTTGAAAAATGAAGACCACGAAGTTTACGTTTATTCCAAATATATCGGTGCAATGAAAGAATTGTTCGACGAAATGGAAGTTCCGGTTGTTGAACATCTGGAGGCATTGCAAAACGAGGATTTCGATATAGCAATTGTGAACCACAACATAAATGCTATTGAAGTAAGAAAAATATTTCCGGAATTACCATTAATTGTTCTGGTGCATGGAATTAACCCCTTCCTTGAACAGCCCGTTCCTTTTGATATTAATGTTTCTCTCTTTTTGGCATTGAGCAAAGAAATTAAACGGCACCTTCTTGATTCGGGCATAAACAAAGAAAAGATTGTTCTTTATCCGAATATTATTAATCATACACGTTTTGAGGAACAAAGAGAGATCAACCCGGAACCTCAAAACATTTTGGTAATCAGCAATAAGCTTGATGCCGGAACGAAGTCGGTAATAGTGAATTCATGCGCAAGATTAAATTTAAATTTAAAAATATTAGGTTCAAAGACAACCGCAGTAAGTACGATGGAACTGCCGGATTATATTAATTGGGCGGATATTGTAATCACATTGGGAAGAGGGGCAATAGAATCGATGATGTGCGGCAGAATACCTTTAATTTTGGATTATCAAGGAGGCGACGGGCTTGTTACCCCGGAAAATTTTGAGGATTTAGCGGAATACAACTTCTCCGGAAGAAAACACCGGATTAAGTATGATGAAGAATCGCTGATGCAAGAGATTATGAAATACAAACCGGAAAACGGAAAAATATTAAAGTCTAAAGCAATAGAAAAATATTCGGTTGCAATACATGGTGAATCGCTTATAAACTTAATAAAAGTTGTACTTGCGAATAATTTTCACCGAAGCATTCCAAAGCAAAATAAACAATTGGTTGATTTTATTTTCGAAGTGGTAAATAACACGCGTTTCTTTACAAATAAATCGGATAAATTATTTTTTTCAAAACTGATGGATGAAGAATTTCTTAGGGAAAGTATTAATAAATCGGAAGAGATGATTGAAGATAACAAAATTGAAGAGGCACAAAATTTACTGAACGAAATTTTGGTGGTTCACCCTGAACATGTTGATGTACTGAATAATTTGGCCGTCACGTACATATTGCAAGACCAAATACAAAAAGCGGAAAATATTTTGAATAAAATATTGCAACTCGATCCGCAAAATGAAATTGCTGCCGGAAATTTAAAATTTATAAATAATCAAATTCAGGTAAGTAATAATGAAAATTAAAATATTGGCAATTGTACAAAATTTAGGTGCATTGGCACAAATCAGGATTCTGAGTCCGCTTAAATATCTCAAAGCGGAAGGTCTCGTTGATTATCAAGTACTCAATATGTCACAAAAAAAGCCGCCAAAAATTAAATACATCCCGGATATTGTATTACATCAAAGGAACGACTCGTTCTTGTTTCTCGATTTAATAAAGTTGCTGAAATCGAAAGGCTCGAAAATTATATATGAATTGGATGACGATTTATTGAGATTACCAAAAAAAAATGTTGCTTATTCATATTATGAAAACCCGCATATCCGGAGGGGTTTGCTCGAAAACATTTGGGTATCCGACCATTTGATTGTTACAAACGGTCAACTTCAAAAATATTATTGGCAACATAATAAATCGGTTTCAATAATACCTAACTTTATTGATACCGGAATTTTTCCGCCCGGACAAAAAAAGAAAGAACTTAACCGTCCGTTGAGAATAGGTTATGCAGGCACAATGACTCACCTTGAAGATTTTGAGCAAGTTGTTAATGCGTTAAAGAAAATCAAAAACAAATATAAAAACGAAGTTAAATTAGCATTTATAAATTTTATTCCACCGGAGTTCCTTGAAGATCCGTCAATTGAGTTTATACCCGGTTCACCCGATTTACATGAGTTCGCGAAAATTCTTGCTAATGCCAATTTCGATATAGGTTTGGCACCGCTAAAATTCAATGAGTTCAACAAAAGTAAAAGTGATATCAAATTTCTGGAGTACAGTATAAATAAGATAGCCGGGGTCTATTCCAATTACAAACCCTATGAAAATACGGTAAAAAATAATGTGAACGGCTTATCCGTAAATTCCGAATCGAGCAAAGAATGGTTTGAAAAAATTTCATTCCTTATTGAAAATCCTTCCAAAATAATCGAATACGGAGAAAAGGCATTCGACTATGTGTCGAATTTCAGAACAATGGAAAAAAATGCCGGACGATGGTATGAAACGTTTGAAATGTTGCTAAACAAAGATACTAAAACATCAGCCGTTTCAAATTTTAATGAAGACAAACCCGCACGCGAAGGAGTTTCGGTAATTGTTGTAACATATAACTCGGCCGGAACGGTAAGCAGATTAATCGCCAGTCTTAAAAAAACAATAAGTACAAAAGATGAAGTTATTTTCGTTGACAATTGTTCGAAAGATAACACAGCTGCAATAATAAAAAAATCAATTAAAAACTTAAATAATTTCATATTAATTAAAAACAAGAAAAACACCGGATTCTCCGCGGGTTGTAATACGGGAATCCGTAATTCACGGAATAAATATGTTGTGCTTTTAAATCCCGATACTGTTGTTGCCGGAAACTGGATTGAAAAAATGCTCCGGGCTTTCAAAGATGAAAAAGTTGCCGCTGCCGGACCTCTATCAAATTATGTGGCAGGATTGCAGAACGTAAGTTTGTATTTGGATGAAAAAGAACTTCAAAACACTTCACCCAGAGAACTTAACGTGCTGCTCGAAAAAAAATATACGGATGACTTTATCGATACGAAATTGCTAATCGGTTTTTGTATGATGATAAAGAAAAGCGTATTAAACAAATTAGGTCTGTTAGATGAAAAGCTGTTTCTGGGTAACGATGACTTGGAGCTTAGTTGGCGGTTCAGGGAAAACGGATACCGTATCGTTGTTGCAAAAAATACTTTTGTGTTCCATGAAGGGCAGAGAAGTTTTAAAACAGTGAAAAAATCGGTTACCGATAAACTTGTCCAGGAAAGTACAAACGCTCTCTATGAAAAACTCAAAGAATATTACGGGGAAACGGAAGTGCCCACACCTCAAGAGTTATGGGGAATAAATTGGTTTACGCCTGAAAATGCAGTATTCAAAAAAGGGAAACAGATTGAACCGGAGTTGGTATCAATTGTAATACCGGTGTACAATCATTTTGATTACACCAAGCAATGTTTGGATAGCATAATTGAATTTACCGGATGTGAATATGAAATAATTGTGGTAGATAATGGCTCTACCGACGGAACACCGGAGAAATTGAAATCGTATGAAAAAGTAAAAATAATCCGGAATGAAAACAATGAAGGATTTCCTAAAGCTGTAAATCAAGGAATAAACGCCGCACGGGGCAATTACATTCTGATATTGAACAACGATGTGATTGTAACGGATGGCTGGTTGGAGAGGATGGTTGAAGTGGCGCAATCAAGCCAAAGTACCGGAATTGTTGGACCGTTGAGCAATTCCGTTAGTGGTGTTCAGCTGGATAAAAATGCAAAATACGAATCGATTGAACAAATGCACAGTTATGCAGCACGGCTGGCAATCAAAAATAAGGGGAAAGTGCTTGAATTCCCCAGAGTTGCATTCTTGTGCACATTAATCAAAAAAGATGTAATTAATAAAATCGGTGGATTGGACGAACGGTTTTCACCGGGTAATTTTGAAGATGACGATTTTTGTCTGCGTGCACAAATTGCCGGCTTCAAAACCGTAATTGCACAAGATGTTTTTGTGCATCATTTCGGCTCGGTCAGTTTCAAAGAAAATGGAGAAGACGAATATGCACGGAGATTGGAAGTAAACAAGCAAAAATTTATCGGTAAATGGGGCGCCGGTCCCGAAGGTATTTGGTTGAGAGGTGAGAAAATCAAAAACAGAAATATCAAATATCCGGTTCATCAAAATGCTTTTGTACAGTTTGTGGAAAGGGCTTTTGTTGATATTGAAAATGAAGAAATAGAATTTGCAATTGAAAATTTGAATAATGCTATAGAAAAATATGGTGATTCGGAAAATGAAGGTTATAAAAACGTAAGTCTTGAAGATTTATATGTATTAAAAGGTAAATTATTTGTTAGTCAAGGAAATTTGCCCGGGGCTCAAGAATCGTACGAAGCCGCACTAAAAATAAATCCGGCTTCATCGCAAGCATGCGCAGGTTTGGGTGAAATATTTTATCTCTCGGAAATGTACCAAGAAGCAAAAACAATGTACGAGTGGGCAGTTGTAAACGATGTGGAAAACGCCGAAGCAAAACGGGGATTGGAAGAAGTTAATAAAATTTTAGGTTTACCCGGAGATCATAACACTGTGATACTTGAAGTAGAAACAGTTGAAAATTCACAATCACAAATTGAAGATTAAAATGTATAAGTTAACACTAAGCATGATAGTAAAAAACGAAGAAAAGTACCTCGAAGATTGTCTCAAATCGGTTGAAAATATAGCTGATGAAATAGTGATTGTGGATACAGGTTCAACTGATAAAACTTTGGAAATAGCGGAAAAACATAACGCAAAAATTTTCCATTTCGACTGGGTAAACGATTTTTCGGCAGCAAGGAATTTTGCTTTATCCAAATCTTCCGGTAAATGGATATTGTACATGGATGCTGATGAGCGGTTAACCGGGTATTCAATTGATGAATTAAAAAAAATTATTTCACTCGATGAAAAATTGGGTGTCAATTGCATTGTAAATAATATCGATGAATATTCGGGAAAATCCAAACAAATGAAATACGTTAGGCTGTTCAAAAAGCAAGCCGGTATCGAATTTTCGGGAAAAGCCCACGAACAAATATTGCCGTCGCTAATTAAAAACGGTTATGAGATTATTGATTCCAAAATCGAAATATTGCACCTCGGCTATAATTTGCCGAAGGAAAAATTGAAATTCAAAGCGGCACGCAACTTGGAATTATTATTGAAAGAATATGATGACTCCGGCAGTTCATACTATGCCTATCAAATCGGTAATACATATTCGGTGATGGAAGATTTTGAAAATGCTTATAAATACTATCAATTTGCTTTGGAGGATGAAAAACTTGAACCGGAGTACAAAGCGGTTTGTTATTTGAATTCGGCTGATTTTCAAATGCGGCGGGGTGATTTTCAACCGGCGCAAGAGCTAGTGTTGGAAGGCTTAAAATACGAACCAGAAAACGTTTGGCTTCATCTGTTAGCTTCACAAATATTTGTTGCAATGCAAAATATGGAATTGGCTTTACATCATTCCAAAACTGCTTTGGACATTTCCTTGAACCGGAAAGATTATTCGGATAAAATTTTGGAAGTTAACATACCGGTTCGAAAAGTTTTATATCAAGCTATGCTGGTTGCACTTAAAGCACAAAACGGAAAATACTTCGAACATTTTTTATTGGAGTTGGAAAAGCATACTGAAAAAGGTGAAACCGGAATTATTAAAAAATTAATACTTAAAGAAAACATCTCTTCAAAAGAAAAGGCACAGTTAAAGGAAATCGTAAATGGAGATAATCTAGAATTATTTCTTACCCTGATCTCCAAACTCGATTTCCAGAACAGAATAGAGATTTTGTTAAATTTGTTTGACCGCTTCAAAGAAGAGACGAAATTTTTGGTTTTGACCGGAATAAGCCTGATGGAAGCGAAAAATTTTGAAGAAGCTGAAGAGCTTTTCACTTATTCATTATCATTAAAAGAAAAAGACCCGTCTGTAATTTTCTATTTGGTTTCAATTTATCTGGAAACGAATCAAGTGAAAAAAATTATAGAAATTCTTGATTTTGCCGGGAAAACTTTCGGTTCTAATAAATTGGTTATGATGAAATTAAATGATATAAAGTCAAAACTTCAACCTGTAATAGACCAATATCAGCCATCCTGATAATATTCTGCACACAAAAGTTAAACTTTTTTGCAGCTCAAACGATAATGTAGCTGAGAAAAAAAATATACTGGTTACAAAACCAACGGAAATTAATAAGTAACTAACGCAGGCAAGGAAGCTTGCATAATTAATAAACAAAACATGGAGGTTATTCATGTCAACTCAATCATTCAGAATCAATACCAATGTTGGTGCGCTAAGAGCATATAATGCTTTGGCACGCTTGAACACACAAGCACAACGTGCCCAACTTCGTTTGGCATCCCAAAAAAGAATTAACAGGGTAGCCGATGACACTTCGGGCTTCAATGTTGGTAAATCTTTGGATGCTAAAATTACGGTAATGAAAGCCGCTCAAGGCAACGTAGGTTCTGCAAAGGACTTGCTGGCAACGGCTGAAAGCCAGTTAATAAGCATCAAAGACATGATTACGCAAATCCGCGGTAAAATAGCCGATTCCGCTAACCCGGTTAGCGATAGCGAAGCTATTGCCAAAGATATTGTAGCAATCGGTAAAGAAATCGAAAGCGCATTCGCACAAACCAAATTCAACAACACCGATTTGTTGGTATCTACAGCTAACGGTGCCGGTGCCGGATTTACTTTCCAAGTTGGTGCATCGTCCAGCGATACCATTGCCATTACTTACGGAACTGACGGTTCGATAGACTTGGTTGGTAATTCCAATACATCCGACGGTGTTGTAAGCGGTGTGTCTTCTCAAGTAGCTTCTGCTCTTGATGATATTGTTGGTGTAACTGATGCCGATTCAATTGCCGCATTGGATTTGGATGATTTTGAATCCGCTGTAGATTCGGCATTGGGCGCTATCGGTAACTACGTTCAAAGGCTCGATGCTAAAGATGAGTTCCTTACATCCGCAATCCTGAATTCACAATCTTCTTATTCCAGACTGTTCGACGCGGATATGGCGCTTGAGCAACTGAATGCAACAAAAGCTCAAATCGGTTCTCAAGCAGCAACTGCAATGTATGCACAAATGAACTTTGCTCCGCAACAAGTATTGCAGTTGTTCGGTGGTTAATAGTAATTATTAACTATGGCTCCCTTAACCAAGGGAGCCTTTTATTAATTATTCCGGAACTAAATGGGAACTGATATGTATCAATCTTCTGCAGCTTTGAAAAGAAATTATATGAACCATGGTGCCGGAGCTTATCTGGCAAACGATATTTTGGAAGCGTCACCCGAAAAATTATTGTTAAAGGTTTACGATTATGCTATTTCAAACAGTAAACAGGGTGATTTGGAAAAAACTAACAAGGCATTGAATATTTTAATAAATGCTCTACGGTATGACAACGAAGAGGTTCAAGAAATCTCTGTAGGTCTTCGTAAACTATACGAATATTGCCAAGAAGAAATGAGAAACAAAAATTACGATTCGGTGCACAAAATTTTAACCGAGCTGAAAGAAGCATGGTTAAAAATTCTTTAGTTTGAACCGATAATATATACGGTGAAAACTCGAGGGAGGGAGTATGGAACTTTTATCAACAAACGGTATTGAAAGATTAATTTCAAATTACCGTAATTACGAGATAAACAGAAGGGTTTATCCCCTGGAAAAACGGAAGGCGAAGTTTACCGACCTTACTAATGCATGGGGTGAGCTCAAAACCAAACTTAAATCTTTGGAATCAATCGTAGAAGGGTTTAAGGCAAGCGACAGCGATTCGGTATTTAATTCCAAAACCGCCAAAGTTTCTAATGAAGATTATTTAACTGCAACCGCTACGAATAAAGCAATCCGTGGCACATATTCAATTCAAATAAACCAACTTGCTAAATACGATTCAGTTATCGCTGATCAAAAAACTGCGGCGGATGCTTCCGGAGTACAATCCGGTACATTGACTTTCAGAGTTAAAAGCGGTGATTTCGATGAAGTAATTTCCATTGAAACCACCGGATTGGAAACATACAAAGAACTTATGGAAATGATTAGCGATGCAATTAATGAAGCAAGTAACGGGGATGTAACGGCTTCGGTATTCGCACCGGTTTCCGGCGATATAACTATGACTGTCACTGCCGGTAATAGTGGAAAAGACAATGCCATTACCCTTTCCGATGTTTCGGGAAACGCACTTGACACAATAGGACTAAATCTTACCTCCCGTGTTATTTCTTCGAATGGTTCCGCCGGTTATCTTTATGCCGAAGACGAATTAAATGCAAAATTGGAATTCAATGGACTGGCAGTTGAAAGAAGCTCCAATACCATTGATGATTTAATTAATGGCGTTACACTCGAATTAAAGAAGAAAATGGAGACAGGTGTTCCGCTTGTTAACGTAACAATCGATTATGATTTGGAAGAAATCAAAAGCAAAGTTGAAGAATTTATATCCAAATTCAACGAAGCGTATAATTACGTAAAAGACAATTATAACTCAACTAAAGAAAAACGGGGTATTTTCACCGGTAACAGTAATGCTTTAACATTAAAGCAATCACTGGCCAATTCTGTTTATCAACAAGTTACCGGATTGGGCGACGGTGAATTGAGTTATCTTTCCGAAATCGGAATTGATTTCGATCCGGAATCCGGGCTAACACTCTCGAGCAAAAGTGATTTGGAAGATGCCATTAAATCCAAACCAGACCAAGTTGTTAACCTTTTCGCTTCAAGCGACGGTGTGGCAACACGCCTTTACGATCTGGTCGATAATTATGTAAAAGTCGATGGGGTGATTGCGCATATTACGGATTCTTACGACGACACGATTTCGTATTTGTCCGATAAAATTACTTATCAAAATGAAAAAATTGATAGCGGTGCGGAAATCTTGCGTAAAAAATACGAACAACTGCAAATTCAGTTGGCCGATTTACTGGCAGGACAAAATTACTTTTCACAATTAGGCGGTGGAACGGGATTATTTTGATGGATACTTATTACATTGAAAATATGAATGTGCTCGAATCTTATTTGGATAGTGTTATTAATTCTTTATCGAATATAAAAGATAGTAATGCCGGAAAAAATATTAAACGTGTTATTGCAATTATCGATAAATTTGAAAGACTGAGAACGAATTTATTGCAAAATTATGACAGAGAGGAATTGAGACGCGCATCACAACACATGAACGGAAAGGTTAAACAAATTTTGCAAATTTACGATAATATTATAGAACAAAATAAAAATGAACAGGAAAAAGTAAAAAACGAATTGAAAGACTTAATTAACAGGAAAAAATTAAATAACTATCTATAGGTAATGCCGTGCAAATAAAAGGATTGGGAAATAGTATCAACAAGCTTCACGAGCAATACAAAAAGCACGAGAAGGCAAAAGTTGAGGTTGGCGAGAAAAAACAAACGGATAAACTCGAAATATCCGAAGAAGCTAAACTGCTTCAATCTCAAAACATCAGTGGAAAAGAAGCGGCGCAAATCCGGGATAAAATTTCCGCAGGCTTCTATAATTCCGAAGAGGTGCTCAATAAAGTTGCCGAAGCAATTTTGAAAGAGCTTTATCAAAATTAAATAAAGGGCATCCATACGGAATGTCCTTTATTTATTTGCTTTCTCGCCGGCTTTTCCAGCTCAATAAATTCAATGGAATAAAATTTTTGTTAAGTTATACCTACCTGCCTATTGCAACTTGTTTCTAAAATAGCTAAAATATAAATTAAAATTTCCTTTTAAGAACAATTTCGGCAATTCGGGATTTGACGGAAGAAATTCAAAATAATAAACTGAAAATTCTCGGGAAACTGGCTGCAAGCTTAACTCATGAAATAAGAAATCCGCTTTCCGCCCTTAAGTTGAATCTTCAATATTTAAATATGTCGATTGATAAATTTTCCGAGGAAGAAGCTGAATGCATAAAGGCATCACTCGATGCAGTCGAAAGAATTCAAATTTTGGTCGATAACACTCTGACATTTTCAAGAAATAAAAGCCAGGAAAGCGCTGCCTTCGAATTAAATTACGTTGTAAAACAAGCGATTGAAATGGTGCAAAACACTGCGGCAAGAAAGTCGATCGATATAAATACATCGTTCAGTCCGGATATTCCCAAACTGAAATTTAACAAAGACAAAATTTTGCAAGTCGTATTGAATCTAATCACAAATGCAATTGAAGCAAGCAAAACCAATAGCGAAATATTTATCTCTACAAAATTAAATCCGGACGGTTCGGTTATACTCGAAGTTAAAGACCATGGGATTGGAATCGGTGAAAATGATAAAAGTAAAATATTTAATGATTTTTACACTAACAAAAAAAACGGTACGGGGTTGGGGCTAAGTGTATGCAAGATGCTATTGGATGAAATAGGCGCAGATATTGATTTTACAAGCGAGATAAACGTAGGAACAAAATTTTTCGTTACTTTTCCAAAATCATTAATCGAGGAGTAAAATGAAACCGAAGATACTTATTGTTGATGATGATAATTTAGTCAGTTTGTCCTTGAAAAAAGTATTGACCAAACTGGGCTATGAAATCGATGTTTGTATGGAAGGCGGTAAAGCGCTTGATATGGTGGAATTGCATCAACCCGATGTTATACTTTTGGATATTTATTTAACCACCCATAACGGTCTCGATATTCTTAAAGATTTGCAGAAACGGTTTTTTGATATTCCCGTAATAATGATTACCGGATATGCGGATGTTAAAATTGCAGTTGAAGCCATGAAATCCGGTGCGTTCGATTTTTTGCTTAAACCTATCGATATAGAACAGTTGAAAATTGTTCTCGATAAATGCATGAACCATTTGAAATTGAAAAGGGAAGTGCAAGGTCTTCACGAAATACTGAATGAGGAACAGCTCACACGGGAATATTTCGGGAAAAGTAAAGCTATTGTAAAATTGTTGAATACCGTTGAAAAACTTGCCCAAAGCGAAGATACAACAATTCTGTTGGAAGGTGAAAGCGGTACGGGTAAAGAAGTTTTTGCAAAATACATTCATCAAATTTCACCCCGTTCGAACAAAGTGTTCATACCCATTAACTGTGCCGCCATTCCGAAGGAGCTTGCGGAAAGCGAATTGTTCGGGCATGAAAAAGGCGCATTTACCGGAGCTTCCAACAAAACCAAGATGGGAAAATTCGAACTTGCCAACGGTGGTACTATTTTACTCGATGAAATAGGTGAACTTACGTTGGACATTCAAGTTAAACTCCTAAGGGTGTTACAAGAAAAGAAATTTTACCGGGTAGGCGGTGAAAGGGAAATATCGGTTGATGTAAGAATACTTGCCGCAACAAATAAAAATTTGGAAGAGGAAGTGGCAAAAGGGAACTTCCGGGAAGATTTGTTTTACAGATTAAACGTTGCGCGTGTGGAAATTCCTTCACTCCGGGAAAGAAAATCGGATATTCCGTTGCTGGCTTATTCTTTTATGAAACAATATGCGTTGAAATTCAACAAGCAAATTAAAGGCATTGATGATGAAGCTTTGGAAATCCTACAAGGTTATCATTGGAAAGGAAATATCCGGGAATTGAAAAATGCAATGGAACGTGCAGTTTTAATGTTGGACGGAAACGAATTGAAAGCCCAGCATTTCGGATTTTTAAAATTACAGAAAGACGGCTCTGTCAGCGACGATGAGTTCGTTCTTAAAATTCCACCGACCGGAGTTAAAGCCGATATTGTACTTAGAACTTTAATTCTTAAAACTTTAGATATAACGAAAGGGAATCAAGTTCAGGCTGCAAAAATTCTCGGACTGTCACGTTCGAAGTTACGTTACAGAATGGAACAGTTGGGTATTGAAGTAACAAAAGCAATCCACTGATTTTAATCAACCGGTTACGCTTCCGAAATATTTCATAAATTGAACCCTTTCGAATAAAGCGGGATCGTTGCTTTTACTGTAACTTAATTTCCCGCGGAATTCATTTAAGCTACCGTAATTTTTCCGTTGCATCCAGTTTTGCAATTCATCCAACATTAAATCGATTTGTTCCATTCCGTTTTTGTATAATGTAGAAGCAATCTGCACGGCTTTGGCTCCGGCTAAAATTTGCTTTACCAAACCTTCACCGTCATGTATTCCCGTCGATGCAGCCAAATCGCAGTTTACGCGTTCGGACATGATGGAAATCCACCGCAACGGTAAAGCAATGTCTTGCGGATTGCTGAAAATGTAAGTTGGAACTACTTTCTCTTCTTCGATATCAAAATCGGGACTGAAAAACTTATTAAACAAAACCAAACCTTTTACTCCGGTATTCGAAAGTTTTTCGATAGTTGAAGCAAGGTTTGAAAAATAATGACTGATTTTGAGTGTTAACGGAATTGAAATTTCGTTAAGAACTTTGTCAACAATATTGAAATAAAGTTTTTCATTTTCTTCGCAAGAACTATCCGGTTTGGAAGGAAGCAGAAAAAGGTTTAGTTCCAAAGCATCGGCGCCGGCGTCTTCTATTTTTTTTGCAAAATATGTCCACTCGTGAGCGGAAAAGCAATTTATACTTCCGATGATGGGAATATTTGTTTTTGCTTTCGCTTCGGAAATTAATTTGAGATATTCGTCGGTATTTTTTTGTTTAATTTTTTTATCGTAATAGTCGAACAATTCTTCCGGGAAACCTTCGCGAACCGCTTCCCGGGTAATATGGTCGGCTTCCAATGTAATTTCTTCTTCAAAAATGGAACGGAGTACCACAGCGGCTGCATTATGTTTTTCCAATTCCATGATACTGTTGATATTATCGGTTAAAGTAGAACTTGAGGCAATGATTGGATTTTTTAGTTCCAATCCCAAGTAATTAGTTGAGACGTCCGCCATTTTTTATATCCTCGTTTAATAATAATTTTTCGATACCTTGCACTGCTCTGTAGCCATCGGCAATAGCGCTAATAGCATCCGCTCTTCTGTTTGCTATATCGCCTCCGGCAAAAAGCCATGGCAGCTTAGTTTGTTGATATTCATTAACCACAATTCTACCCCGTTTTATTTCAATTGCATTGATCACTTCATCGGGGAGGAACGAATAATCCGCTTCTTGTCCGATTGCGGCAATAACGCTTGTAACTTCTATAATGTGTTCATCACCTTCAATAATTTTGGGCCGGGGTCTTCCGCCTTTCGGGTCGGGAATCATTTCGGCGTTTGCATATTTAATTGCTTTTACTTTATTGTTTTCATCGGTAATAATTTCGAGTGGAATTGCTTGCGGATGAATTACCACGCCTTCGTCTTCGGCGCCTTCAATTTCTTCCCAATCGGCCGGCATATCTTCAACGCGTCTTCTGTAAAGAATAGTGACTTCGGCTCCCAACCTACGTGAAACACGTGCGGCATCAATTGCAACGTTTCCTCCGCCAACAACCACCACTTTGTTACCGATTTCCACATGTTTTTCACTGTTGATGGCTCTCAGGAAATTAATTGCTTGTATAGAGCCTTCGGCATCTTCGCCTTTTATTCCGAGTTTGTAGGGTACTTCAAAGCCTATTCCGATGTAAATCGCTTCGTGTTTTTGTTTCAATTCGTTGAATGAAATGTCTTTCCCGACTTTGGTGTTAAATAAAATTTTAACACCGATGCTTTTCATGTATTCGATTTGCTTTTCTATGCTGTCCAAAGGCAATCGGTATTTGGGAATACCGTACATTATCATTCCGCCGGCGTGGTCTTTTGCTTCGTAAATGGTAACATCGAAACCACGCAAAGCCAAGTAATATGCAACGGTAAGTCCACCCGGACCAGCACCTATAATTCCGACCGAATGCCCGTTCGGCGGAAGTATTACCGGATTAACAATTTCTTTGAGTATATCTTTATTCTTTGCTTTTTCAGTTGCGTAACGTTTCAGCCAGCGGATTGCAATCGGTTCGCCCCGTTTACTTACGGCACAAATTTCCTCGCAGCGGCGGGTACAAACTTTTCCGCAAGTTTCACCGAGCGGATTGTTATCGTAAATAATTTTTACAGCCATTTCATCATCGCCGCGTGCAATGGCGTTTATATATTCGGGTATGTGCATGTGTACGGGACAGTTATCGGTACAAATTCCGCAACCAACGCACCGTGCCGCTTCAGCCCGCGCTTGTTCTTCAGAATATCCCAACACAACTTCGGCGAAGGATTTCACACGTTCTTTGCCTTCCAGTTCGGGCATCGGAACGCGTTGGTAGTCCAATAAAGAATTGCCGTTGCTTATCCATGAAATTTTTTCTTTACCTTCCGGATTGTCCAAACCGGGAATTAACAAGAACGAATCCGGGTCCTCCGAAACGTGAAGATACTCTTTAGTTAAACTTAAAGAGCCAGTGGGGCATGAATCAACGCAAAGGGCGCACCAGCAGCACCGACCGTTATCAACCCGCGGACGCAAACCTGAATCGCCATTGGTTGTTTCTATTCCTTCGATAAAGATCATATCGATTGCTTCATTCTGGCAGATTGTAGCGCACGTTCCGCAACCGATACATTCTTCCAAATCGTTGTAATGAAAACCACGGTACCGCTCGGCCGCTTCCTTTTTCTCGAACGGATATTGAACCGTGTGTGGCTTTTTACCAGCTTGTTTTAATGCGTTGTACGGTGATATTATTCCTTTTAAGTTTATTGCCATTGTGATACCTATCTTTCAATTTCAGGTGGACAGACACCCAAACTGTTCATTATCATTGCAACATCGGAAATGTTGGCTCCGACTAAAATGTTTTCGAGTAATGAAACACCATGTACGTAAGCCGGACCGCGAACGTGAATGCGGCGTGGCTTCAGCGAACCGTCGCTTACAACGTAATAGCCGAATTCACCGCGTGCCGATTCTGTTTTAACATAAGTCTCACCCGGGGGAACGTACCAGTTCAGCGGATTGGGAACTTTGTTGTAGTATTCACCGCCGGGCATTTTTTCAATTACTTGTCTGATAATAGAAATCGATTGTTCCATTTCTTTTCTTCTCACCATTGCCCTTGCCCAAATGTCACCGCCTTCGTATGTTGGTACAACAAAGTCGAGTTTATCGTAAACTTCGTAGGGCTCGTCTTTGCGAACATCGTGTTGAATACCGCAACCGCGTAGAGGCGGACCAACCACTCCCCATTCCATTGCTTTATCTTTATCAATTACGCCAATGCCTTTTGCTCTTTTTTGGAATATTGCGTTTTCGAACATCAATTTATCGTATTCCGGCAATCTGCTTTCGATGTAATCCATTGTCCGTAACACTTTATCGGGGAATCCCCCGGGCAAATCGCGCCGTACGCCTCCAGCCCAAATATACATGTGATAAATTCTGCCGCCGGTAAGTTCTTCAAACAAATCGAGAATGTAATCGCGATCGCCAACACTCCATTGTGGAACAGTGTATAGACCTGCCGTACCGGCTTGTCCTCCCATCCAAAGGAAATATGCTGCAAGTCGTGAAAGTTCCAGAACCATGACGCGGATGTATTTGGCTCTTTCCGGAACTTCCCTTCCTTCGATTTCTTCCACGGCTCTTGCAAGGTTTTCTTCATTCGGATCAGGTTCGGGAACGCAAATTCTGCATACAATCGGGAATGACTGCATCCAGGTTCTTTGTTCCATCAACTTTTCAAAAGCCCTGTGCAAATAGCCTACGTGTGTTTCCGCTTTTACTATTGTATCTCCCGCAACTTTAAGTTTTACCATCATGTTACCGGTTATACCGGGGTGCTGCGGTCCGAAATATAATGTTGTTTCTTTTTCTCTCATTTTAGATTCCTAACGGAAAATTCTTTTGCAAAATCCGGAATCTTCTCTCCGCTTTTTTTCGTAATTGTTTCGCGCACGTCTTGAGCATCTTCCCTGCCGGGTCTTGTATAAAAATTATCTTTGGCAAATTGAATAGTGTTAAAGTCCCTTCTCATCGGCGGGATGTCATCCCAATCTTCAAGAATAAATTCGTTCAGTCTGTCATTGCCGGTAAAGTTTATTCCGAACATTTCATGTATCTCACGTTCGTAGGTTTCCGCTTGGCGCCACAAATGTTTAATTGTAACAAATTCGGCTTTGTCCCTGCTAATTCTGGTTTTGGCAATGACTACAATATTTTTTTCGTAAGAGTAGAGCAGGTAAACCAATTCGAATTCGTTATCTTCAATCCAGTCGACGCAAGAGAAATGTGCCAAGTGATTAAACGCAAGATAGTTTTTTGCGTAACTTAAAAACGGGGGAATGAGGTC
Organism: Melioribacteraceae bacterium; assembly: GCA_026983955.1. Taxonomy (GTDB): domain Bacteria; phylum Bacteroidota; class Ignavibacteria; order Ignavibacteriales; family Melioribacteraceae; genus BMS3ABIN04. The sequence goes on along the minus strand of JALSTB010000092.1, from coordinate 23,937 downwards.
GCTTCGCAGTTTAACTATAATCCTGCTTTCCCTTTGCAGTTTAATTTCCGCAGTATGGAAAGTGTTTTTTATCTCTTCAATTGTTTGATTTTCGTTATATAAATTTTTATTCATATTTATCACCAATTATATTCGGGCATACGCCAGTTTTTAATTACTTTACGTTGGTTTTCTCGGTACCACTCCAAATTTTCCCGGTAACGTTTAGCGCCGTCGGCTTTACCTTCGGAAATTAATTGCTGCAATTTTATAAAGCCCGATATTACCGCTTCGGGCCGGGGCATACAACCGTTTATGTAAACATCAACTGGTAGATATCTATCCAACGCTTTGATTGTATTGTAGGAATCCCAATACATTCCGCCGTTAATTGTACACGAACCGAAACCGATTACATATTTGGGCTCTTGCATCTGTTCGTATGTACGGATAACCCTTTTCAGGGTTTTGACCGAAAGATACCCCGTAATTAATAAAACGTCGGCTTGGCGCGGAGTTGCCGAACCCCTTATTCCGAACCTTTCGGCATCATATCTCGAAGTCATTGTAGGAGGAAGTTCTATTGCGCCGCAACCGGTTCCGTAGGCAACAACCCAAAGGGAATGTTTACGTGCGAAGTTTTTAATTATATCTACAATTTTTGATGCTTCTTTATCGTTAAACATTATTACCTCATTAAAATACTACGACCAATATTGCCAAAATTCCGAAAAACAAAGGCCACGACCAGAAAAAACGAATCGATTGTTCCGTTCTGAATCGCGGGAAAACTATCCCGGTTAAAACCGGAATCATATATAAAATAAAGGTTTTAATTATCAAAGTAATAAAATCATGTGCCCCGCCAAGGAATATATCGGTGAACAAAACGAGTTTGGCAAACGTAAATATTGAACGGCTTGTAAGCATCAAGCCAAGATATTTTCCACCGAATTCGGACGGCGGTCCGGATGCAATTTCCGCCGGTGCAATAACCACGTCGAAGGGAGCATAGCCCATCATTCCGAGGAATGCAAGAATTGCAGCCAGAAAAGCAAACGGGGATTGAAAAATAATCCACTTTGTGAAATGATCTTGGACGGCAAGCAAATCATTCAGCGATGTGGTTTGGAATTGAACCATGATTGCAACCAAAGCCATGACAAACGGCACTTCGTATCCGACCAATTGACTTAAACCTCTGGAAACACCGATTGCCGAATTGGGGTTTCCCGTTTGCCCGGCGCCCAGTGCCATTCCCAACGAACCGAAAACCATTATGTATAAAAGAAATATCAAATCGCCGTTGAAACTGAAATTGGTAAATACCGGTGAATCTTTGATAACCGGAATAAAAAACAATGTGGTAACGGATGCGGTAATTGCAAAAACCGGACCCAAATGCTGCATCACACCGTGATTTATATTCGATTCTTTGCTGTATAGTTTGATTATGTCTAAAATATTTTGATAAAACGGGGGACCGAAACGGTTTTGAATTCTTGCTGTAATTCTACGGGTCAATCCACCGTAGGTTACTCCTACAAGAAAAGCAATGACCGGAGTAAAAACAATTCCCAAAACCGCTGACCAATTTATTTCCATAGCTTTACCGTCAATTTATAATTTGATCCCGAAAATTAGTTCGGCAAATAGAATCAGTAATGAAAGAAACAGAACAACATACATAGCGTAAGTTTGACCGTTTCCTGTATAAACATATCTCAAAAAATCAAATGCCTGTTCAAGGTTGTTTCCTATTGCAGTATAGATTTTATCTATGCTCGCTTTAAGTGCCGGTGCAATAGCCCTTTCGAAAGGTTTGTAGAAATCGACCGCATAAGTTAAGTTTTCATTCTCTTCGGGAATTTCACCCGAAGTATGAATGTCTTTCGTAGTAACGTACCGTGTTTTTTTCAAACCCTTGAATGTAACAAACAGACCGGCTATCAGGAATACCGCACCGATAACATTAATGACCGTTTGCATATTAATTTTATTTCCCCATTCATTGAACAGCACCGAAGTTTCATATTTGAAACCGTAATTACCCAAATATTGCATTGCATGGGAAATTGGGTCGAGTACCAAGCCCGGGAAAATACCGGCAACAAGAACGAATGCCGATAGAATCAACATCGGGATTAACATTAATAAAGGTACTTCTTTCACGTGCGACCATTCCACTTCTTCTTGTCCGAGGAACAAAGAAAAAATTAATTTATATAAGTAAAGAAATGCGGCGGTACTCGCGGCAAATACCACAATTACCAGAAAATAATGTTTTGATTGAATTAAGGATTCATAAAGCATCCATTTAGCCGCAAAGCCTCCCAAAGGGGGAACACCCGAGACGGTAATTATTCCGAATAACATAGTTACGAAACTTAACGGCATTTTTCTTATTAAGCCTGTAACCGAGTTCATATCGGTGGTACCAGTTCTAAAATAAACTGCGCCAACCGACATAAAGAGCATAGCCTTAAATGCTCCGTGCAAAATTACCAAAAATAAAGCCGCAGCAATACTTAACGGTGTGCCAACGGCCAACCCGATTATAATATAGCCTAACTGTCCGATTGATGAGTAAGCCAGCAGCTTTTTGGCATCGGTTTGAAAGATCGCATAAAATGTAGCAAGTAATGCGGTAATTCCGCCTAACCATGCCAAAATTATCTTTACATATGAAAAATATCCCGAGTGGGAAGCAAATTTGAATAAAACCATTCCTATTCCGAATATACCCATTTTTGAAAGCGCTCCGGAAAAAAGTGCGGTGAAAGGCGAAGGGGAAATGGAATAAGAATCGGGAGCCCAAACGTGTAACGGCATAATTGCGCTCTTAACTCCAAATCCGGTTAATAACAATACTGCTATAACGATTTGGTTAACCTCTGATATGTTACCAAAATTTTGAAGTATGTTTGAAAGCTCCAAATTCCCCGTCTGCGCATAAATCATTACAATAGCAATTAATAACGAGTATGCCCCGATAGCACTGAACACAAAGTATTTTAAGCCGATGGGTTGAGCTTCTTTACAACAATAAATTACCAAAAGGAAAGATGACCAAGTCATTACTTCCCAGAAAAAGAAAAGTGAAATTAAGTCTTGACTGTAAACAATTCCGTACATACCCCCAATTACAAAAAGCAAATTCATGTAAAAGTAACCCAGCCGCTCTTTTTCGGCCATAAAATCCCGTGCATATAAAATGGTCAAAAAGCCAAGTACGGCAATTAAAACAGCGAACAGGTTACTGTAAGGTGTATTGCCCCAAATTATGTTAAAGTCCGCAATTCCGAAAACTATTTTGGTTTTTTCCGTTAGACTTTGTATTACGAAATACAAACCGGATGCTGCAACGGTAATTGCAATAATATCCCTAAGCGGTTTAATCAAATGGTGAACAATAAAAGTTATACCGGCACCGGCAAATGTTATTAACAGTATGTATGCAATGGAATTCATAGTATATAAAATTTTTAATCTAAAACAAACCGAACTTTATGTATGACGCTTTATTTAATAAATCGGCAGCTGCCGGAGTCATCCAATTAAGGATAAGATTCGGATAAAAACCAACAAGTAAAATAACAACCGTAAGTATACCCATTGCAATTAAACCCGAAACGGGGGTACGCCTTACATCTGTGGCTTCTTCCTTATAGAAGTATAATCTGCTTACAACCCTTAGATAATAGACGGCTTCAATTATTGAGCTTATCAGAATAAGTACAACTGGCACCATCAAACCGGCATCGGCGATGGAAAGTAAAATATATAATTTGCTCCAAAATCCGGAAAACGGCGGCAAACCGATTATTGCCAACGCTCCGAAAGCAAAGAAAAAACTTGTAATCGGTTTATCGTGCCCCAATCCGTCTAAAGCCGAAATTTTTTTTGAACCGGAATGGAATACAAGATAACCGGCAGAGAAGAATAATAAAGATTTAATTAAAGCATGATTAAACATTTGAAACATAGCAGCTCTAACGCTCGGTTCAGTACCGATACCAAATGCGATAATAACCAAACCCATTTGACCGATACTTGAAAATGCAAGCATTCTTTTTATCTGCTGTTGTTTCATAGCGGACATTTCGGCAATGAGCATGGTAATAATTCCCATTACCAAGAGAAAATGCAAAACGTCGTGGGAATTAAACATTAAAAATATTATTCGCATTAATGAATAAACCGCTGCTTTCACAACAATTCCGCCGAACACTGCTCCAACCGGCGACGGAGCTTGCGAATATGCATCGGGCGCCCAACCGTTTAGCGGGAACATCTCCGATTCAATTCCCAATCCGATTAAGAATAAAATAAGCACGAAAAGCCTGGTTGTAACCGGAACATCTTGAATTTTAACCGCAATATCGGCTAAGTTAAGTGTGTGTACATTTGCATAAATTATTGCAATTGCAAGCAAGAAAAATGTTGAAGCGAACGAACCGATTAACAAGTATTTGAATGCCGCTTCGGCTCCGTCTCTGTCTCTCAGAAAAGCCGTTAATGAATAAGCGGCAATCGATGTAATTTCGAAAAAGACAAACAAATTAAAAATATCGCCTGTCAGAACAATCCCGGTCGAACCGGTAATCAGCATCATAAAGAGCATGTAATACTTTTCAATCGGTTCTCTGATAATGAATTTATAACTGTATAACCAAATTACAAAGCCGATTAATGTAATAAGCGTGGTGAGAAAAGCTGCAATTGCGCCGTAATATAATGTAATTCCGAACGGAGGTTTAAATCCGGCGATTATTTCAACAACCGGATGATGCGTGCCGATTGGGAATAACGTAACCGAAACAAATGAAAGATATAACAATACAAGCCCCGGAATGATTTTAACCAATTCCTTCGAAACTTTCCCGGCCAAAGGAATTAAAAATGCTGCAAACAAAGGTATCGCTATAAAATGTACGGGACTCATATTCAATCCGGGATTACCATTTCAATTTTCTGATTTTATTTATATTTAAAGTTTTATGATGATCGTAAAGTCTGATTATTAACGATAAAGCAACAGCCGTTACGGCCAAGCCGATAACAATAGCCGTTAAAACCAACGCTTGGGGCACCGGATCGACCATTTGGCTTGCTTGTAAACCGGGTTTTGAAAATATAGGCGCCGTTCCGTCTTTTACATAACCGATTGCGATGAGTAACAGATGAATTCCGTTATCAACTATTGAAAGACCTATTACAATTTTGATTAAATTTTTCTTTACGAGAACTGCATACATCCCGATTAATATCAACAATATTGAAGTTGCGTAATAAATCATTTTATCGTCTTTAACAAATTGTCTAATAAAGCGGTTAATTCCGCACCTACTTTGAAACCGACCGCAATATAGATTAACGGTATAATACCGGCGCTAAACAACTCGCCAGGAATACCGAATGGTAAAATGTTTTGCAGGAATGAAGTTCCGTAAATTAAACCGGCGAAACCAATGGTTACAAACGTCATTCCGGCTAACGATTCAATAATACTCAATGCTTTATGGTTGGTCTCGAAAGACCTGTACGAAATAAACATCAAGAGAACACCGGTTGCAATTATTGCTCCCCCTTGAAATCCTCCGCCGGGAGTTAAGTGCCCGTGGACAAAAACATAAGCGCCAAGCAAAGCGATTAACGGGTAAATTATTTTGGAAGATGTTTTAACAATTACGCTGGCATTTTGCAAAGCTCTTTTCTTTGCTTTTTTATCGTAAAGGATTGCACCCAAACCCGTAGCGGCTAAAAACAAAACGGTAACTTCTCCCAATGTATCGAAACCTCTGTAACTTACGACTATAGCGGTTACGGAGTTTACGGCACCGGTTTCTTTTATAGTTGATTCAAGGTAATGTTTCCCAACACCTCCGGCGCTCTCACCAAACGGAATTTTCAATAAAACATCGAGAGAATAATAACCGATTATAAACAAAAGTAATATTGCAATTACTTTTCTCATTCTTCAAACCTTTTGGTTTTTTTAATTGTAATAACAAAAATAATTGTAGTAAGAGCCACTCCTATTGCCGCTTCGGTCAAGGCTACATCGGGCGCTTGCAATATGTAGAACAAAACGGATAATACGACCGATACAGCAGAAGTTCCAATTACCGCAAGGAGTAAATCTTTCTGATAAACTGCAAAGACGGCAGCGATTATTAATACTATAGAAAGAATAACGACAACAATTGTTAACCAATTCATTACTTAACTTCCTCCTTCTCCACTTCCGCGTAACTGTCCAATCCTTCTTTTTTCATATATGGCTTTAATCCGGTTTTATAACTTCCGCGTGCAAGAGCATGTGAGCTGATAGGGTTGGAAATTGCAATGAAGATTGCAATCAGTAAAGTTTTCCAAATCCATTCCGGTTGAAGAAAACCAACTCCGATAACAGTACTTAAAGCTCCAAGCGTAGTTGCTTTAGTACCGGCTTGCAAACGGGAATAGACATCGGGCATGCGGAAAATACCCAATGCTCCCAAAAATAAAAATACCGTTCCAACCGTTACAAGTATATTTCCCACTATATTTAAAATCATAATCCACCTTCCAAGTAACGTGCAATGGTTAATACACCCACAAAAGAGAGCACACCGTAAATAAGTGAAACATCAATATATATGAATCTTTGAAAGACGAATCCAAGTAAAACCAATCCGGCTGTGGAAATTGTGGTAAGATTATCCAGCGCCACAACCCTGTCGGAAGCCGTTGGACCCAGCAAGCCTCTCAAGGCGGCAAAAATAATAGCTAAAACGATCAATATTACATAAATATAAATCATTTGAATATTTCCTTTAGAATCACTTCGAAATCTTTGCCGATCTCACTGTATATCACTTCAGGGTCTTCAGATTTAACATCAATCCAATGTATGTACAATTTATCATCAATTATATCTACGGTAAGAGTTCCGGGAGTTAATGTTATTGAATTCGCTAAAAACATTTTTGCGGTATCGGATTTTAATGTGGTATGATACGTTACAATACCCGGATTTATCGGTAATTTCGGATTAATTACACGCTTTGCAACATCGAAATTTGCTTTAACAAGAGCAATTAGAAAAACGGCTAAATACTTTAGAATATAAAACAAGCGTTTCGGACTCAGATAAAATAATCCCCGCTCGGTAAATGATTTATAACTTAGGGAAGCTAATACTAAACTAAGAAGGGCGCCGGTAATTACTTCTTGGTAGTGGAAAGTTGATGTAAAGCCAAGCCAAATAAGAAAAAATATCACGAAACTGAATATAAACCGACTCATTATCTACCTGATCACACAGAAATTATTTTCGCTAAGTAAAAATAGACAAAAAGGTATTAAAATGCCAAATAAAAAATTTAGGGTATAAAAAATAATTTTTTGTCCGATTTAAAAATGATTTACAAGTTTTTGTTTTCCCGCATGATATCGTATTCATAAAATTGACAAGTTGGCTGTATTTAGCCAATTATAACAGATAAACCGGTTAAAAACACTCTAAATTCGAAAAAAAAACATAGGCATTCATTTTGAAGTTAGGATTGGCTATAAAGAAGTTTTTTGAAATTTCGATAGTACAAAACAGAAAGTTTTTCTTTCACTAAAAATCTGATAAAAAATGCAACAAGAATATTTAAGAGTAAAAGACATATTAACTTCTGATGATCCTCAAGTTATCAGAATGACTGCGGAGAATTTTAGAATAACGGAATTACCCGATCAAATAGCAAAATATTTAGCGGAGAAAATAGTGGACAAAAATAACGGTGTAAGAGATTCAATCTCTACTACTTTAATATTGAATAAAAACCCACATATCCCGGAAATTGTGGTTCCGTACATTTCTTCCCCCGATGCCGCAACACGGAACCTTGCCGGAGAAATACTGCTTGCGAAGGGAAGCGAAGCCGTTGACGCTATGTTGGATTACCTGCCGGAAGGAAACGATGACGATCAAAAGTTTTTAATCGATCTTTTGGGATTAATCGGTGATAAAAAAGCCATAAAACCAATATTGGAAGTTTTACAAAAAACAAAAGACGATAATGTAATCCTTGCTTGTGTTGAAGCGCTTGGTAATTTGAAAGCTGAAGAAAGTGTGGATGAAATAATAAAAGTTTATTCACAGAACGAACTTTTCTACCCCACAGTGATGGAAGCGCTTGGTAAAATCGGAGGCGATAAAGCCGTATCATTTATGCTTGAAAAGTATGATGAGGTTGACGAATTAACCCGGTATTCGATTGTTGAAAGCCTTGGTGATGTTGGTAATCAAGATGCAATCGATTTACTTAACGAAGTTGTGAAACAATTTAGCGGTCCGCTTGCCTGGGCGGCATTCGAATCACTGATGAAATTACGGAACAATTCAAATTTTGATATTAATGAAGGTGAGCACCTCACGGCAATCACAAAAGAAATATTTTCGGACGGTGATATTGAAAATAAACTTTATGCAGCTCAATGTTACAAGGCATTCAGAGACGATTCAGTAATGCAAAAGGCGATTGAAAATTACGGCTTGGATGAAAAACTGGATGAAAAACTCGAAAATATTTTCTTCCAATATTCCGATAAATTTTTTGAGGAAGTAGTTAAATATTTTGAAGGAAACGGGGAAGAAGTCAGCAAGCTTCTCGTGCTGATTAAAAATTTGGTTGCTAACGGGAAAGCGGAAAGTTTCTTTAAACTTGAAGAAGTGGAGCAATCCAAATTTGCCAATTTCCTTGCCTCAAAATTAAATCACCATGATGAAGAAACAAGGTTAATTTGTATGGAGCTGTTGTTTTTCTTGATGCCGGAAACCGCTTTGTTATTTTTGGATGCAATGTCTGATGATCCGAGTCCGTGGAACAAATTACGTCTTCTCGAGATAATCCAAAACAGCCGTGAACCGGAGGTGGTGGAAATTATAACCAAATTGGCTGAAGATGAAGACGAAATGGTTAAGGAAACCGCTAATAATATTTTATTAACAATATAAACTTAAACGATTATTGATATGATTCCACAAAAAACATCTGCAGCGAAAACGGGAAACAAGTTTAACTTCAACTTTTCGCTTGGGAACACCCAGAAAAAACAAATGAGCGAAAAGGCTTTTAACGAATGGAGAAAATATATTTACGATGTAAGCGGAATATATTTTCAAAATAATAAAAAATATCTTCTTGAAAGCCGGCTGCAAAAGCGAATGAATTATTTAGGATTGGATTCATTCGAAAAATACCTCGAATATGTTAAGTTCAATCCTCAAAAGGAAGTTGAAAAAAAGCAGCTGTTCGAAGCCATAACAATTAACGAAACTTATTTTTTCCGGAACCAACCGCAATTCGATGCATTGGTTCAGCACATTGTTCCGGAGCTTTTATCGTCCGGTAAAAAATTAAATAAAAAACGATTGAGAATATGGAGCGCTGCTTCATCTTCGGGCGAAGAAGCATACACCATCGCAATGGTTTTAACTGAATTGATTCTTCCCAAATATCCCGGCTTACAAGTGGAAATTATTGGCACCGATATAAATTATGCGGTTGTTGAAAATGCCAAGAGGGGAATTTATAAAGAATACTCAATCCGGAATACTCCTCCGCTTTATTTGAAAAAGTATTTTATTAAACACGAAAACAATACTTTGGAAGTAGTGCCGGAAATAAAGAGAATGGTGAAATTTAAATTACTTAATCTTTACGATGATGCCGGAATGAGAATGATGAATAATTTCGACGTAATTTTTTGTGCGAATGTATTGATTTATTTTAATCTTGAATCGAAAAAGAAAGTAGTTGAACACCTATACAACGCCCTGAATCCAGTGGGTTATCTTTTTATAGGTTATTCGGAATCTTTACATGGAATTTCCAAGGCGTTTCGCTTGGTCAGTTTTCCGAAAACTATCGGATATAAAAAGGAGTAATCATAAAATGAAAAAAGTCATATTAATTGCCGATGATTCGCCGACAATCAGAAAGTTTGTGTCCGTTTCATTAAAAATGCAAGGATTCGAAGTTATTGTTGCAAGCGACGGAATGGAAGCGGCGGAATTGTTACCGAAAAACAAGGTGGATCTTATAATTACGGATTTAAATATGCCGAACTTGGACGGCTTTGAATTTATCAAAGCAATTAGAGCGAGCCAAGATAACAAAGATACGCCGATTATTATTTTGTCTTCCTTGAATAGCGAGGAAGATATAGAGCGGGGATTGAAATACGGAGCCAATTCTTATTTGGTTAAACCGTTCGATCCTAAGCGTGTTCAATATGAAGTTTCTAAATATTTAAATTGAGGATATAATGGAACCTAATTTCTTAGTTGTAGATGATTCGGTTACTATGCGCAGAATAGTAACCAACTCATTGAAAACACTTGGTTACAATAAATTTGCCGAGGCGGCAGATGGGAAAGAAGCATTGGAAAAATTAAATGCCGACGATTCAATCAATTTTGTTATTACGGATTGGAATATGCCTGTTATGACCGGTCTTGAATTAACTAAAGCAATACGCGGAAATCCGAAAACGGAAAACATGCCGATTCTTATGGTTACCACAAGAGGGGTTAAAGAAGATATTATTCAAGCTTTGCAAGCGCGGGTTTCGAATTACGTTGTTAAACCTTTTACACCGCAAATTCTCAAAGAGAAAATCGAAGCTATTTTGGCTAGTACTTAAGGATGTAATAAAATGAGTAAAATAAATTCAAATTTAAATGTAATACTCGAAAAACTCGGCGAGATGAAGAAACTTTTCCATTATGGAGAAAAAATTGTTCCCATAATAGAAAGCATAACTCAATTCGTCGATGAAACAATGCCGCTTTTGGATAATGTTAATTCCTCCATTGTTGAAAGTACACACAAAATGCCTCAAGCTTCAAACCAGATAAACGATGTGACTTCGGCAACGGAATTGGCTACAACGGAAATTCTCGATTTAATAGATGAAATTAATGATGAAATAGATAAGACGAAAAATCAACTTAGTGAAATTAAAACCGCCGAAATTGAGAGTCTTGAAATTCTGGAAAAATTGAAAGCGGCTGTCCACAATAATCCTGTTGCATCCAAATATGTTGATGAACTGACCGATAAATTGCCTGTTTATGAAATTGTAAATAAAATAATGGAAAACATCGGCAAGATTGAAGATGCTTCTTATAAAATCACTTTATCGCTTCAAGTTCAGGATATAACAACGCAACAGCTTGCTGCAGTTAATCATTTAATTACCTCGGTGCATGAAGGGCTAAATAATTTGCTTAAAGATTTCGGCGACTATGAAATGGATAAAGAACAATTTAACAACGGACTTACCAGCGGTCAACATTTTGATGCAAATGCAAAATACGGAGAACACGGTCAAAAACAGTCCGATGTTGATCAAATAATAAATGAGCAACAAAAAACATCACAAGACGAAATTGATAAATTATTTTCATAAAAATTATAAAGTCAAATGAGCGATTATTCTTTATTAAACGATCCGGAAATGAAAGATATTTTCGAGAGTTTCTTAATTGAAACGAAAGAAATTCTCGAGAAATTGGATTCCGATTTAATGAAACTTGAGTCGGAACCGGATAACAAAGATTTGTTAAACGACATATTCAGATCGTTTCACACAATAAAAGGAACCTCCGGTTTCCTCGGTCTTGTGAAACTCCAAAAAGTTACGCACAAACTTGAGGATATTCTTAATAAACTTAGAAAAGGTGACGCTCAATTAAACGATGATATAATGGATGTGATTCTGAAAGGTTTCGATACAATTAACGAACTGTTAACGGTAATCGAAAATGAAAAGAATGAGGATTTGGATACCGGAGAAGTTATTACGATGTTGACCGGTGTTTTGGATAAAATGAACGGTGAGGGCTCCGGCGTCACACCTGAAGCTGAAGAAAACAAAAGTGATGAGGAACCGGAAGAACCTGAGGTGAATGAAAATCAACCTGAAGAAAAGGACACTCAACAACCTGAGAGCATGCCTGCAGTGGAAGAACCGGTTGGTGATTATTCTATGCTGCAAGATCCGGAAATGACTGAAATATTTGAAAGTTTTATTGTTGAAACTAAAGAAATATTGGAAAAGTTGGATCTCGATCTGGTTAAACTCGAATCGGAACCGGAAAATAAAGACTTGCTAAATGAAATATTCCGTTCGTTCCATACAATTAAAGGAACTTCGGGATTTCTCGGTTTGGTTAAATTTCAAAAAGTTACTCACAAACTTGAAGATATTCTCAACAAACTGAGAAAAGGCGAAGTTGTACTGAACGATGAAATAATGGACGGAATTCTGAAAGGTTATGATGTAATAACCGAACTTCTTGCGGTAGTTGAAAATGAGAAAAATGAAAATCTTAACACAAGTGAGATTCTTGGAATTTTACAACGGATACTTGATAACTTTGAAAAATCAAACTCTGTTGGGAAAACGGATTCACAAGAAGAAAAATCATCCGGAGAAGTTGCCGAAATAAGTGTGCAACCTAAAAAGAAAGTTGAGCATAAAAATACGATTACACTCGATAATTCCTCCAACGCACCGGCGGATGTTGCGGTGGCGGCGGAAAAACCCAAACAAACCGCTGCTTCAAAAACACCGGGCACGGAAAGAAAGAAACAAGATGCGGCAAAGCAAAACCAGCAATCGTCCAAAACAATTGAACAAACAATAAGGGTTGATGTTGAAAGACTGGATGATTTGCTTAACATAATTTCCGAACTTGTGTTGGGAAGAAACCGGCTACTGCAAGTAAATGCGGAAGCAATGAATGAGTATGAAGGTTCCAAAATTGCACACGATTTGGCGGAAACAACAAGACAAATAGATTTGATGACTACCGAGTTACAACTTGCCGTAATGAAAACCAGAATGATAAAAATCGGCAAGGTGTTCAACAGATTTCCGCGTCTTGTGCGGGATTTAAGCAAGGAAACCGGAAAGGAAATTCAACTTATTATTAAAGGTGCCGAAACGGAACTGGATAAAACTTTAATAGAAGAAATTAATGATCCGCTTGTACATCTGATTCGTAATTCCGTTGATCATGGAATCGAACCGCCTGAGGTAAGAAAAGAAAAAGGCAAACCGGTTAAAGGCACAATCGTCCTTTCGGCCGATCATGAAGGCAACGACATTATTATCACAATTGAAGATGACGGTAAAGGTATTGACCCGCAAGTAATTGCGGAAAAAGCTGTTAAAAGGGGATTGGTTACGCCCGAGAAAGTACAGGAAATGAGTGACAAGGAAATCTATAATTTCATTTTCTCACCCGGTTTTTCCACCGCCGAAAAAGTTACCAATGTTTCCGGCCGCGGAGTGGGAATGGATGTTGTGAAGACCAATGTTACCAAGCTTCATGGAATAATTAATGTTGAATCGGAAGTTGGCAAAGGCACAAAAATAATTATTAAACTTCCACTAACACTTGCAATTATTCAAGGATTGTTGGTCGAAATATCCGGTGAAACAATTGTTATCCCGCTCAGTTCGGTTATCGAAGTTATTAGAGTGGCAAAAGAAGATGTATACCTTGTTAATCAAACCGAGTGTGTTAAACTTCGCGATATGGTATTACCACTGAGTGATATCGATAACATGCTTTACGGCGTTGACAAAAGTGTGGACGCTAAAGATTATTACTTTGTGGTTGTAGTTGGCATAGCCGAAAAACGAATCGGTATAAAAGTGGATGGTTTGATTGGACAAAAAGAAATTGTAATTAAAACTTTAGGAAAATATTTGGGTAACATCGAAGGAATCGCCGGTTCAACCATCATGGGAGACGGTAAAGTTGTTATGATTGTTGATGTTGCCGAACTGGTAAACAAATTAACGGGTCAAAATTGAATAGAAAAATTAAAGTTCTAATCGTTGATGATTCGGCTTTCATGAGAAAATCACTCTCAATAATTCTCAGTGCCGATTCCGAGATAGAAATAGCCGATTTTGCAAAAGACGGTATCGAAGCAATTGAAAAAGCAAAATCCATACGTCCCGATGTGATAACGCTCGATATTGAAATGCCGCGCATGGACGGACTTACGGCTTTACGAACAATTATGAAGGAAGCCCCGACATCCGTTATAATGGTAAGCTCCTTAACTACCGAAGGGGCGGAAGCTACGCTCCAAGCTCTGGAATTGGGCGCCGTCGATTTCATTCCCAAAGAAATGTCGTTCGTTAGCGTTAACATGGGACAAGTGAAAAAAGATTTAATCCGTAAAATAAAAACCATTGTACGGCAAAAGTTCCTTAAGGAGCGACTTGAAAATCTGAAAACGGAAATAAACGGGAAAGAAAGCAGGAAAGTACCAATTCCCACTAACGGGCAACTCCCTAAAAATAAATTTAACTCAATAGCTATCGGTATTTCAACGGGAGGACCGTTATCGTTACAAAAAGTAATTCCGCAATTAACGGTTAAAGTGCCGGTGTTTATTGTTCAACACATGCCGCCCAAATTTACCAAATCGCTTGCAAACAGATTAAACAGCTTAAGCAAATTGACCGTTAAAGAAGCCGAGGATTCCGAAGAGGTCAGAAGCGGTTTTGTTTACATTGCTCCGGGCGGAATGCAAATGAACGTTAAGAAAAATCTTGCAGGTAAAAGAATTATCAAAGTTTTCGAAAGTGACAAAAATATTCTTCACAAACCTTCGGTCGATATTATGTTAAGTTCGGTTGTAGACGAATATGGAACCGGTGTGCTCGGGGTAATAATGACTGGCATGGGACATGATGGACTTGAAGGTATAAAAAAATTAAAAAGCAAAGGTGGTTACTGCCTGGCGCAAGACGAAAGTTCTTCTGTTGTTTACGGTATGCCGAAGGCAATTGTAGATAACCAACTAGCCGATGTTGTAGCGCCTTTGGACAGAATTCCCAAAATATTAAATGAGGTGGCTTAACTATGGATAATACTTTTGAAGAATCGGTTTACAGGGAAATTTCTTACAGGGAATCCGGTTTGGTTGATAATGTTATAAAAGCCGAAGATATTAATTTTTTAGGTGTTACCAAAATTGATGTTGAAGAAGATGTTCACGAAGGAGTAAAAATAATTCTTAAAAAAGATATAAACGACAATATCAAAGAAATCAAATTCGTTTGTTCATGCGGTGAAACGAAATCCGTTTTACTCGATTATTCTGACGAATAATTTTCAATTGTTCATATTTAGCCAACTCGAGCCTTTCTAATAATACATTTCCACCCTAAAACACACTAATATAATATGGCATTAGTTTTGAAACTATTGCTGAAAAAAAACAGGGTGGAAATGGCAGTACCTACAAATAAACTACTCGAGCGCGTTTTGGATTATGCAGCGCTTAAACAAAAAGTTATCAGTCAGAATATTGCAAACGCCGGAACCGTCAACTACAAAAGAAAAGATGTTGAATTCCGTGCTACATATAGCAATGCGATAAAATCATTGGAAGCAAAACATATCGGTAACATCGGTGGAAATCAAAAAACTTTGCAGACCGAAATCAAGGTGGTTACCGATAACAGTAAAAATTACGATTCGGGTTTTAATAATGTGGACGTAAACAAAGAAATGGCCGATATGGCTCAAAACACAATTCTGTTCAGGTTTGCAGCCCGGAAATTAAACGGATACTTCAAAACATTACAAAACGTTATAAGCGGAGGTAAGAAATGAAAATTACTCCGAACTTTTTATCATTCAGAATTAGTGCAAAGGGTATGAGCATCCAAAAGAAAAAGATGGAACTTGTAACCGAAAACATTGCGAATATGAGTACTACAAAAACCGGTGACGGGAAACCATACAAAAGAAAATTTTTGGTGGTTAAACAAATTGAAGAAAATAAAAACAAACTCTCGTTAAGAAAAAGTTTGAACGGGGATGCATTCAATGCGTTGTTGCCTGTCAATCAGAATTCTTTACTTGATTCCGATAAAAACATTGTAACGGAAGTAAAAGAAGACAACAGTGAAGGGGAATTGGTTTACATGCCCGATCATCCCGATGCCAATGAAGAAGGCTATGTTCAAATGCCGAATGTAAACGTAGTTACCGAAATGGTCGATATGATTGCGGCGTCAAGAAGTTTTGAAGCAAATGTTGCCGCATTCGAAGCTTCGAAGCAAATTGCAAAAAATTCGTTGGAGATTTAAAATGAAAATATCGATGAACAGCATAGGAAATTATAATCCGTATAAAGTTAATAATAATAAAAATCAAATTAATAAAATTAATAATGTAAAAGAAGTAAAGAACGTAACGGAAATTAATCAAGCCGAAAAAACATTTTTTAAATCGATGTATCCCAAAAACGAAAAAGAAATAAACAACTATCATTTTTATGAACCGACCGGTAAACTTTCCGGCGTTTCACTAGGTTCATTATTCGATAAGAGAGGTTAAAGATGAAAGTAAACGGATTCCCAAATAATATTCCGGAATTTGCAAACAATAAACCTAAGAAAATCAATTCGACCGAAAAATTCGGAGACCTCATTTCCGATTTTGTAAAAGACGTAAACAGGGACCAGCTAAGGTCGAATGAAATGGTTAATGATTTTCTTACCGGCGGCGATGTTGAACTTCACGAAGTAATGATTGCCGGTGAAAAAGCTAAAACCAGTTTGCAACTTTTAATGGAAATCAGAAACAAAGCAATCGATATGTACAAAGAACTAATTAGGATCTCATAATTGTGGATAAAGGAAAAAATCTTTACGGTTCTCTCGTAGGTATCTTCACCAAATTATCTTTTCAACAGAGATTGTTAATCGGCGGATTGGCAATCGGTTCGTTAATCTTCATTGGATTTATTTTCTTCATGTTTAACGAACCGAGTTATTCAACCCTTTATACGAACATCAATCAGGAAGATGCCTCCCAGGTAATTCAATATTTACGGCAGGAAAAAATTCCTTACAAAATTACTGCTAACGGAACCACCATCAGCGTTCCGAAAGAAAAAGTGTACGAAGTACGGCTGGCCTTAGCCGGAAAAGGTATTCCGAGTTCCGGAATAATTGGATACGAAATATTCGACAAAAACATTATAGGTATGTCGGAGTTCGTACAAAAGATGAACTATAAACGGGCTCTGGAAGGTGAATTGGCTCGAACAATTATGCAGCAAAGTAAAATAAAAGCTGCGAGGGTTCACATTGTTATTCCGGAAAAAACGATTTTCAAAAGCGAAGAAAAATCACCGAGCGCTTCAGTTGTTTTGAAATTAAAAAGCGGAGCCTCACTTACGGAAGGAAACATAACGGCAATCGCCAACTTGGTTTCACACAGCATTGAAGGACTAAGCCCCAACGATGTTACAATTATCGATTCAAAAGGAAGAATGCTCTCGAAAGCGGTTGACCAAAGTCCGCTTTCCGTTAACGGACAAAAACAGTTTGAGATTAAATCATCGATAGAAAATTATCTGACTAACAAAGCTCAAAAGATTCTCGATAAAGTTGTCGGCTACGGTAATTCCGATGTTCAAATTAATGTTGATTTAAACTTTAAGCAAATTGAACGTACCCTTGAAGCTTTCGATCCGGAATCGCAAGTAGCGATAAGTGAACAAACATCGCGCTCACAAAGTAATGGAGTGAGCGTTAGTGATTCGAATGCCATAGTTTCCGAAAACGTTACAACAAATTACGAAGTGAGCAAAACTATCGAAAAAGTAATTGAGGGAGCCGGAAATATTAAAAGAATTACCGTTGCGGCTGTTATCAATGGTGTAAGAAAAGAAGTTAAGGTGGGGGATAAAGTTGAAATAGTTAACGAACCCCGCTCCGAAGAGCAGTTGAAAAAACTGGAGATGTTAATTGGTAAAGCCGTAGGACTGGATAATACCAGAAAAGACCAAATATCGATTGTCAGTATTCCTTTCGAAGAACCCAGTGAAGATGAATTCAAAGACGACGGCGGATTTTTGAATGACAACATGCAAATGATGGTCAATTACATTTTGATGATTCTTGCAATAGCCGGTGCCGGTTTCGTTTTGAAAAATCTGTTAAAAAAATTAAAAGAAGAAAAAATAATCATCGGCGGATTGCCGTACCAGGACAGCGCTTTCGGGGATTTGGCCCCGGCCGGGGGAAGCACCGGTGGAATTGCTCCCCCAACATTTCAACCTTCTGCTGCAAAGAAAAAGAAATTTTTGGAGATAGGTGATTTGGAAGATGAAATAAGTGATGAAGCGGCACACCGGCAAATGAAACAAGAGAAAATAGTTAACTATGTAGCAAAGAATCCTTCGGAAGCAGCCAAATTAATTAACTCTTGGTTAAGGGAAGACGAATATGAGTAATACTACAACCAATCCGACAAGAACGGATATAAGCGAATTAACAGGTTTGCAAAAAGCGGCGCTGCTTTTTATTGCGCTTAATGTTGATGCCGCATCGCAAGTTTTCAAATATCTTGAACCATCAGATGTAGAAGCTATTTCTGCGGAAATTACCAAGGTAAAAAACATTCCAGCTCATGTTGCCGAGCAAGTAATTGACGAATATTACGAATTGGTAACAGCGCGTGAATATTTGCTGGAAGGCGGATTGGAATTTGCCCAGCAGGTTCTCGAAAAATCTTTCGGTTATTCTAAAGCACTGGAAGTAATTGAAAAAGTTAAAAACATTACAACACTGCATGGCTTCGATGTTTTGAAGAATGCCGATTCCTCGCAACTCGTGAATTTCCTTAGTAAAGAACATCCGCAAACGATAGCTCTTATTCTGGCAAATCTTAATCCCGATCAAACAGCGGAAGCATTGGCGGAATTGCCGGAAGACCTTAGAGTTGAAGTGGTGTACAGAATCGCAACTCTCGGAAAGATTTCCCCGCAAACCCTTAAACAAGTTGAAAAAGTTGTGGACGAACTTGCTGGATTTTCAATCAATCAAACAATGGGTCAAGTTGGCGGCTCCAAAACCGTTGCAACCATATTAAACAGAATTCCCGTCTCCTTGAACAAGGAAATAATCGCCAAAATAGAAGAGAAAGATGAAGAGGTTGCAATGGAAATAAAAAGATTGATGTTCATGTTCGACGATATCATTCACTTACAAGACCGCGACATTCAAAGAATCCTTAAAGAAGTTGACAGAAAAGATTTGGCGCTTTCACTCAAAGTTGCCGACGATAAGGTGAAAGAAAAAATATTCAATAATATGTCCGAACGTGCCGCTGACCTCCTGAAAGAAGAATTGCAATTTATGGGTCCGGTTAAACTTAAAGAAGTTGAAGCTGCACAAGCCCGTGTTGTTGATGTAATTAAGATGTTGGAAGAGCAAGAAGAAATTACAGTAAGCTTCAGAGGAGGCAGCGAAGAAGTATATGTCTGATGTTATTAAAATTTCGGTTAAAAGTAAAAAGGTTAAAGCCGTTGTTGGTGAACTGACCGAGGAAATCATAGAAAAAAATGAACAACTCGAAGAGAAAAATCTTTTCAATGAACAGCTCGAAGAAAAATATAAAGAAGGATTTCAAAACGGTTACGAAAAAGCCAAAGAAGAGTTTGAAAGAACATACACCGATAAACTGGTTGAACAGTCAAAAGAATTCTATGTTATCTTAAATTCTTTTGAAGAAAAACTAAAAGAATATGAAAACGAACTGACAAAAATTATTATCAATACATCCGTGAAAATAGCGGAAAAGATTTTGGAAAGGGAATTGTCGGGAAAAACGATAATTGAGAACACACTGAAAAACAGCTTGAGCAAGATACTGGGCGCTAACGAAATGATTATAAAGTTGAATCCCGGTGATTACGAATTGCTCGAGAGGAACGAGTTACTAAAAAAACTTGATACCGGTTTGGCAAAAATAAAAATTAAAAAAGATGAAAATATTAAAACGGGCGGTTGTGTAGTGGAATCGGAAATTGGAAATGTGGATTCAAGAATTTCTACAATGCTTGAAGTAATTGAACGTCAACTTTTAAATAATTTATTGGATGAAAACAACGAGTAATGGAATTCACCGGATTAATTGAAGAAAAAATTGATAAAGTTTTAACTAAAACCGAATTGATAAAAATTAACGGTAAAGTTACCGATGTAATCGGTTTGGTTGTTGTTTCTATTGGTCCTAATGCATCGTTGGGTGAAATTTGTACAATTGTCGATAAATCGGGCAGGGAGGTTGGTAAAGCTGAAGTAGTTGGATTTCGTGAAGGCAAAGTGCTTTCCATTGCACTTGGAGAGGTTGAAGATATTTCCCCGTCATGCCAAATAATTGCAACCGGGGAAACATTTTCCGTTGGAGTTGGAGAAGGTTTATTGGGAAGGGTGGTTGACGGATTCGGAAATCCGATGGACGGCAAGGGTGAGATTCAATATGAACACAAAAGAAAAGTTTACAGGGAACCTCCCAATCCTTTACAAAGGCAAAGAATTAAAGAGCCGCTTCAAACCGGCGTTCGTGCAATAGACGGACTGTTGACGGTCGGGCGAGGACAGCGAATTGGAATATTTGCCGGGAGCGGTGTCGGAAAAAGTGTTATGCTCGGAATGATTGCACGGAATACCGACGCCGATGTCAGCGTAATTGTTCTTGTTGGAGAAAGAGGAAGGGAAGTACGGGAATTTATAGAAAAAGATTTGGGCGAAGAGGGCCTGAAAAAATCCGTTGTCGTCGTTGCTACAAGCGATAAACCCGCATTGATGAGAATTAAAGCGGCTTTTATCGGAACTGCTATTGCCGAGTATTTCAGGGATAAAGGTAAAGATGTAGTATTAATGATGGATTCGGTTACAAGATTTGCCATGGCACAAAGGGAAGTTGGATTAACTATCGGTGAGCCGCCGACAACCAAGGGTTATACTCCGTCGGTATTTGCAATTCTACCCAAATTGCTCGAGAGAGCGGGTACTGCGGAAAAAGGAAGCATTACGGGATTTTACAGTGTTCTGGTCGACGGAGATGATATGACCGAACCGATTGCCGATGCAGTGCGCTCTATTTTGGACGGTCACTTTGTGCTTTCCAGAAAACTTGCCAATAAAGGACAGTTTCCCGCAATCGATCCATTGCAAAGCGTAAGCAGGGTTATGCCCGATATTGTTCCAGACGAACACAGGTTAAGGGCTGTCGAGTTTAACGAAATTCTGGCAACTTATAATGAAGCGGAAGATTTAATAAATATAGGCGCTTATGTGAAAGGCAGTAATCCGCAAATTGATCATGCTCTTTCCAAAATACAATCGTTGCGTAGCTATTTGAAACAAGATATGAAAGAGAAATCGACCTTGGATGAAGCGGTTAACAGATTGATGCAAATTATTGAAAAACCGTTGGTTGAATAATGGCAAAGTTTTCTTATAAATATGAAAACATTAAAAGAATAAAAAAAATTTTTGAAAAAGAAGTTCAAAGACAAATAAGTGAATTGAATTTAAAAATTCAAAAGTTAATCGAATATAAGGAAGAATTGATTCGCGAGAAAGAAAATGAAAAACGGAAAATACTGTCAAAAAATTTTATCGGGAATAACGAACTTCATTTTTATTCCAAATTTGAAAAATATATAGATGAAAAATTAGAATTTGCAGATAAAAAAATTAAAGAATTGGAAAGTGAGAAAGAAAAAAAAATAGAGGAACTTGTACAAAAATCAAAAGAGACAAAAATTTTCGAAAAATTGGAAGAACACCACAAATACAAATTTGAAACGGAACAGAATAAATTGGAGCAAATCCGGATGGATGAGATAGCTTTGAAAAAACAAGGAAAGAATGAATGAAGACGACAATAATGTACATATTGATATTTACATTAGCTTTTGCAGCTACAACTGCAGGATTGTTTGTATTGAATACCAAATACAACGATGTGTTCTCACTGGATTTTTCTCCGCCCCAAGAAGAAATACCGGATTCGGTTCAGGCTGCATTGGCCGATTCGATTGCAAATATGCCCGACAGCCTTACGATAATGATTGCTGTAGCGGATTCGTTGGAAAAAGAATTAGCGAAAGTGAAAACGGAATTGGGAGCGGCACAAAGCCAATTGCAGCAAAAAGATTTGGAAATAGAAAATTTGAAGAAGAAAATAAAAACCAAAAAAGACAGCGCCTATGTGGCTTGGCTGAAATCGACCAGGAAATTATACGAAACAATGGAATCGGGTAAAGCGGCTAAATTATTGTCATCCATTTCCGATAATGAAGCGAGAGATATACTCTACTCAATGAATAAAAAGAAAGCTGCTGAAATACTCTCGAATTTATCAACTGAAAAAATTAAAAAATTGACAAGTCCGAAATGATGCAATTTAATCCAATGTACATAAACGTTAGTGAAAACACGGCGAATATCACTCTTGGCAATTCAAATAAATTAAAGAATAATAAATATCTGTTTGCAGATATAATTAAAGTTTTAATGGGAAACATTGATTCCGGCGCATTGAAAAAAATAAATGTAAAACCGTCCGGTGAACTCATCAAGTTTTCCGAATTAAAATTAATTGACGTAAAGAAGAAAACATTACCTGAAAATACCGGTGTTACACTTTTCCCGACAATGTCCGTTTTACCTGCTACCATGATGGAAAAAATTGAGAAAAGTATTGCAGGTTTTTCATCAGGATTATTTGCCCAAAGTACGGAAGAGATTCATGTTACATCCAAAGAGCTGCGGGAATTAATCGGACAAAAATTGAATTTCAAAAATCTTAAAAAACAATTGCAAAAGGGAACTGAGCTTCAAATTAGTATTGAAAACGGTAGCGAACAATTAAACCTCAATGTTAAAGCGGAAAATTCTGAAAAGGTTGCCAATTATTCTGCCGGTGTAACTTTGGTTAAGGATAAACCTGCAATCGTTAATGCAATTTCCGGGCTTTTAGAAGAAAAAGTGGTCGAACCGGAAAATAAAAATTTAATTACCGGTAAAGTAAACGCTGATAAAAACACAAAGGCATCCGCAGAGCATATTGTTCCGGATGCAAAACCTGCCAAACCGGGTAAAAATGAAGTTGTCATAAAAACTTTTGTTGAGGTTAAAAAATCGATTGACAATTCCGGAGCACCCCCGGAAGTTAATGATAAACCGGCGAAAATTATTGTTCATTCACCAGGAAATGCCACAGCGAAAGTTTTTCAGATTAACCGGGATAACATTTCAAATATTCTTTCGCAGTTAAAGGGAAAGGTAAATAACGAATGGAAATTTAATAAAGCAAACAAAATTGAAATTAATAAAATATTTAACAATCAAAATATTAATAAAGTTGAACTGACAAAAATTCCACAGGCTGGCAAGACATATAAAACCATTAACGGTAAAATAAATGCAAATAATCGTAACAGTGAAATTGTATCAGACAAACTAATCGGAAAAACCGGAAGTGTTGAAACGGCTACAATTTCCACGGAAAACAACGAACCGTTTAACGGGAAAGAGGTTTTTGAGAAGGAATATTTTATCATTAAAGAAAAAGCCGGTAAAAAAACGACCGGGGAAAACATAAATAAATTCGATTTAAGTCATTCGAGGAAAAAAGCGGAAAATCATAAAGCAGAAAAAGTATCATCTGAAGAACGAAACAATGTCCGGATTAATGTTAAAAAAGGGAAAACCGAATTTGTTAAAATAAATAAAGATAAACGGGTTGGTAAACCTGAATTAAGATTCGTAGAGAAAAGTCAGCCGGTTGAAAATACTAACGGAACATCATCGGAACAGTTATCAGGTGGAAAACCAGTTGAAAATAAAGTAAAGTCAAAAACTTTAAACTCTAATGGTAAAAATGACAAACTGCGGTTCCAACCGGATAACGGAAAAGTGAATGAAACGGAAAAAGTTAAAGAACAGAATAATATTAGTAAAAAAACACAACCAGCGAAAGACGCATTGAATATTACACCGGATGAAAAATCCGTTCAGAACAAGGAAAAGGGAATTCAAGCTGTACGGGTAAAAAGTGGAGATGAAGTAAAG
>JALSTB010000091.1 GCA_026983955.1 Melioribacteraceae bacterium | reverse complement strand
TTCATATACGTAGCTTCACTGTCGGCACCTTTTTTCAATTCGTTATTAATTTGTTTCAAAGTTTCGCGCAAAGTTTTGTTTTCCAAGTCATTAATCAGCAAAGTCATAATTTCGCCGTAAGGAAGTTTCTGGTCCAACAGTTCTGCGCTTATTTTCACGAACGATACAATGTCTTGATGCGGAGGTTTTGGACTATAATCGAAAAGTTTTCTATTAACGGATACAACTTGATAGCCCAATTTGGTTAAGGCATTAATTACTTCTTCTTTATTAAATGCTTTTTGTTCCCCGACGGTAGGTTTACTATTACCCTTTTTAACTTTATATAGAAAAGTAACTTTCTTTTCAATTGATTTTATTTTAAGTTGATGCTTTTCGGCAAGCTTCATTATTTTCTTCTTGCCTTCTTTGTAGGATGGAGTTGTAATAGTTCCTACAAGCGATTGTCCGTTGGGTTTTATTGCATTGAATCTTAGTTCTATCATAATCCGTACCTGAATTTAAAATATAGAGGCTAACAAATAATAATTACTTGTTAGCCTTTTCAATGAACAAATGAATAGTTGACTTTTAATTGTTAATGGTGGTGGATGTAATTGAATTAGGTCCAACTACCATTGTAACTTTGACGGGGTTGGTGCCGTCTTCGCCTTTTTCGTTACCCGTGCCAACAAGTGTAACCGATTGAGCGGATACAGTTGCTGTATAAGTACCGTTAGCAGTAGTATCCAATTGATCAGGGATATCCCATGCAGTACCGCCGGAACCGGTTGAAGCATCGAAAGAGTTGCTACCACCGCCCATTGCAATCGGCTTTCTGTAGTATTGTTGTGCCATTGAAGCTAAAGTTGTTAGGTCTGCAATAACCGCATCTCTGTTCGCGTTTGAACTGCTAGCGGTAAATACGCTTATACCTACAACTACGGCAATACCGACAATGATAACGCCTAATACGATTAATAATAATTGTTGTTGACCCATTATATAACTCCTTTAATTAGTTGATGGTTGTTTATTATTTTCTGAGTTCGCTTTTCCATTAGAAATAACCGTGCCAAAATTTAATTCCATTGTTTTTTTGTTGTTTTTGTGATCCTCATCAACTTATATTCTTAAAAAATGGTTCAAAATCGTTTACTTGTAGCTTTTTTTTCAATATGATACACATGTAATTTTTACCGTTTGTAACTTTTACATGTAATTATCGAAAGAAACTCTTTTTACTTTAGTATTAAAGTGGAATAATTATCGGGATAGACCGTTACTTGCACTTTGACCGAATCATTTCCCGTTACAATTTCGGTTCCCGTTCCGGTAATAACCACCGATGAAGAATTAACTGCAGCTGTAAAATGTCCGTTTTCCGTGCTTGTTAGATTTGAGGGGATAGTCCACCCTGTAAAAGATTTTCCGCCACCACCCATTTCTTTTGGTTTTCGATAATATTGTTGTGCCATACTCGAAAGTTCAACACATTCGTGTAATAATAAATCCCTTTTGGCATCAATTGCATTTGCTGTAAATAAATCTATACCTGCAACTATTGCAACTCCAACAATTATGACTCCCAGTACAATTAACAACAATTGTTGTTGACCCATTATTTATTCTCCCACTTGTTTTTTTCAATTAGTCGAGCTGGTTAATACCAATATCAAAAATTAATCCAACTGTATTTTCCCAATTATCGAGGGATTTTTTTAATATTTGAGCTGAATAAAGGTTTTCAAAATGAGAAAAAGGAAGAAAATTTTTAGAAAAGAGACAAATTTCTGCGATGAGGAGTTAAAATAACATGTAATTTTTACATTCAGGTAAAAATTACATGTTCAGAAATGCCGAATATGATCTATTGGAGAAAATTAACCAACAGTAATTAGAGTGAAATTATTCTCTTATTTTGATATGTAATTCCCTTAATTGTTCATTACTAACCGGGGAGGGGGCTCCATCCATTAATGAAATTCCGCTGGTAGTCTTTGGAAAAGCAATCACATCCCGGATGGATGAATTTCCGGTTAATAACATAACCATTCTGTCCAGACCGAATGCTATTCCTCCATGAGGCGGTGCACCATATTTGAACGCTTCCAATAAGAAACCGAATTTTTCCACGGCTTCTTCTTCGGAAATGCCAAGGGCATTAAACATTTTCGATTGCAGGGAAGAATCGTGAATCCTTATGCTTCCGCCGGCAATTTCATTTCCGTTTAACACCAAATCGTATGCACGTGCGCGTACTTTGTCCGGTCCGGTTTCCAATTTATCAACATCTTCTAGTTTCGGAGATGTAAATGGATGATGCATTGCATAATATCTTTGTGTTTCGTCATCCCATTCGAACAACGGGAAATCTGTTACCCAAAGCAAGTTCGGTTTTTCATCATTATTTATTAAGTTTAATCTTCTTGCCATTTCCAAACGTAATGCGCCCATAATTGAAAGGGCTTTCAGTTTTTTTCCTGAAATTATAAAAATCAAATCGCCGTTTCCGGCATTTAAGGTATTGATGATACCTTGTTTCTCGGAATCCGTAAGGAATTTTGCAATTGGAGCTTCAAGAGTGTTGTCTTTAACTCTCATCCAAATCAAGCCACCGGCTCCGAGTTTTTTTACAAAAGCTGTCAAGACGTCCAATTGGTTTCTTGTATAATCTCCGCAACCTTTAGCCAACAATGATGTTACTATACCACCTTTTTCAATTGTATCTTTGAAAACACGGAATTCCGAATCTTTGACAACCTCGTTTAATGTAACCATTTCCAATCCAAAGCGTAAATCGGGTTTATCCGAGCCGTATTTTTCCATTGCTTCGTCAAATGTTAGACGTGGCAGCGGTGTTTTTATGTCGATATTCTTAATTTTCTTAAAAATTTCTTTCATTAAGCCTTCCATTACGGAAAAAACATCTTCTTCATGAACAAAAGACATTTCAACGTCAATTTGGGTAAACTCCGGTTGACGGTCAGCGCGCAAATCTTCATCGCGGAAGCATTTTACAATTTGATAATACCTGTCGAATCCCGATACCATTAAAATTTGCTTGTAAGTTTGGGGCGATTGCGGTAATGCATAAAATTTACCTTTATGCAGACGGCTGGGCACAAGAAAATCACGCGCACCTTCCGGTGTACTTTTCATCAATACCGGTGTTTCAATTTCCACAAAGTTGTTCGAGTCGAAATAATTACGCACAACCTGATAAATTTTATGGCGCGTAAGCAAGTTTTCTTTCATTTCATTCCGCCGCAAATCCAAATATCTGTATTTTAACCTGAGTTCTTCATTTACATCAATATTGTCTTTAATTTGAAACGGCGGTGTTTTTGCTTTATTCAAAATAATTAATTTATCCACCATTACATCAACAAATCCGGTTGGTATGGTGGGATTTTCCGTTCCTTCGGGTCTTTTTCTTACTTTCCCTTCAATTGAAATTACATATTCAGTCCGCAAATCCTTTGCCGATTCGTGAGCTTCAGGATTATAGTTTGGTTCGAAAACTACTTGAGTTACACCGTATCTGTCACGCAAATCGATAAATATAACGCCACCTAAATCCCTGCGGTTATCCACCCACCCGTTAAGTACAACCTTCTCATCTATGTTTTGTTCTCTGAGTTCTCCGCAAGTATGAGTTCTTGTTTTAAAATCCATTTATATAATTACTCCTGCTGAAAATTTGGTTTGCTAAAATAATCAATTAAAGAAGTTAATACAATATCAGCTATAAAAAGGAAGGAAAAAAGATAAAGGCCGGTTGGAAAATAAACCGGCCATTAATTAACAGCTTACAAATTTATCTTGTAGATCCAAAAATCTCTACACTTTCTCTGCCGTTAGGACCACTGCTCAAAATTTCAATTCTAGAAAACGCGAGTGAATCTTTACCCGGGTCAGAATCATAAAGTGAAAATGAAAATGATGTGTAACCAAAAGCCACATCAGGCATCTTAATCTGGGTATCGCCGGAAACGTCTACAGTACCACCCGTAGCTTTCACTTGTATAATTTGTGAACTGGACATGGGATTTCCATTAATATCTTTAACCGTAAAGTTAAAAGATTGAGAACCACCGTTTGGTAAGTCAAATGACGTCGGTTCAACAGATATAATGGGTGAACCGCTCAGAAGACGCAATGTTTGAGTTTTGATAGTATTATAATTTTCATCAGCAGTGAAAGCCGAAACGGTAAAAA
The DNA here is from genome assembly GCA_026983955.1 of Melioribacteraceae bacterium. Classification (GTDB taxonomy): domain Bacteria; phylum Bacteroidota; class Ignavibacteria; order Ignavibacteriales; family Melioribacteraceae; genus BMS3ABIN04. The sequence continues at coordinate 8,678 of JALSTB010000091.1, read as the reverse complement.
ATCCCGGACCGTAAACCGAATCCACCGGATTTCCTTCGGTAAAGAGCAATACTTTCGCAACTCCCAAATGATCAGTCAAAGCGCCCCCGTTAATTATTCCGGAATTCGTACTGAAATAAACTGCTGTTCCGGGCCGTACAGGATTTGAATATTTATCGCCAACATAAGCTACAAATTCAATCTGATAGCCCAAAACACCTAAAGCAGGATAATTAATTTGACTGGAAGCAACATTAAACAATCCTTCGTAAGGTAATCCGCCGTAAATTGTAATCAGCACGGGTTTGGAACGGATTGTTCCTCCCGGTGCATTAATTTCTGCAACTATTTGTACAACACCTGCAATAGTTCCACTGTTCAATACAACCGTAGCCCTTCCAAGAGTATTAGTTTTTACCGAGGTAGGATAAAGATATTCACCACCGCCCGGATGCGCCCCGAATTTGAAATTGACGGTTACAGCATGATCCAAATCGATTGGTACACCGTTCGAATCGCGAACTTCAAAAATTATTTCCGCATTTTCCAATGCACCGCTTTCCTTTACACCAATGCTTTCCGTTGACTGTTCCAACAAGAAAAACGAAGCTGCATTACCGGAATTTGATGGTATGTCTCCAGCCGATGTATCGGCTTCCAGTTGAAATACCGGTACTTCCAACGAAGGATTATCTTTTGTAGCGAAAACCGTAACCGTATCGGGTAAAAATCCGCCCTTTGAAGCAATTAATATCAAATCTTTATCCCTGTCAATTTTGAAGACAGTGGAATAACTTCCTTGACTGTTTGTTACTGTTCCGGTTAATGTGTCACCATCCGTAATTTTAATTGTGGCTCCTTCTAACGGCTCCCCAGTTTGAGCCCAAATTACCATTCCCGAAATTGTTACCTCGGTCAGCTCAGATGAAGTGGGGCTTTCTTTAGATGACTCACAGCCGGAAAAAAGTAGAATCAGAGAGAAAATTAAAATTATACTAACTAATGTTTTTTTCATAATAGCTTTAGTTTTTGTGAATAAATATTTTTTTATAATCGAACTAAGTTAAATTCTTTTGAGTGTTTAAATTATTTTTCACGTAAATTATTATTTGCAAATTAAAAAATATTTTATTTATTATCAAATTTTTTATTGATGTATCTTATTTTATTTCAAAGTATTAGAAAAACCAGTTAAAGTAAAACATCAAACATGTAATTTATGCAAATTTTGATTGACGAAAATATAGCTTACGCCCAAGAGGCTTTTTCAACCGCAGGCAATTGCACATTTGCCAACGGACGTGATTTCACTAATGCCCTCGTAAGCGATTTCGATGCTTTAATTATCCGCTCGGTTACTCAAATAAACAGAACACTTCTCCATAATACAAACATAAAATTTGTGGGAACGGCAACAATCGGTACCGACCATATCGACTTGGAATATCTGAAAGAAGCCGGAATCGGGTTCGCGCATGCACCGGGCTGTAATTCCCAAAGCGTTGCCGAGTATGTATTCAGCGCAATTTCAAATTTCGTAAAAAGTAGAAATCTGGAATTTAAAAATTTATCAATCGGTATAATTGGTAAAGGTAATATCGGCTCCAAAGTAGTACGAATGAGTAATGCAATTGGTATGAATGTTATGATTAACGATCCCCCGCTGCAAAGAAAAACGGGGAATAATAATTTTGTTTCCCTGAGTGAAGTTTTAAATGCCGACATAGTAACATTACATGTTCCCCTAAAAATAAAAGGTAAAGACAAAACTTATCACTTGATAGATGAAAAAGAATTAAACCGAATGAAAGACAACGCAATGTTAATAAACTCATCGCGTGGCGCCGTTGTGAATAATAACTCACTCCTTAGAAATCTGAATGCCGGGAAAAACTTCTTCACAGTGCTTGATGTTTGGGAAAACGAACCGGCTATAAATAAACCATTACTCAAAAAAGTTAACTTCGGAACTCCACACATAGCCGGATATTCCCTTGAGGGAAAAGTAAACGGAACCAAAATGATTTACGACGCATTTTGCAATTTTTTCAAACTGCAACCTTCATGGCAACCGCAACTTCCACGGGTTGAGAATAACGAAATTGTATTAACGGATACCGGAACTTTGGAATCCGCGCTATTTAAAATTTTCCGGAAGGTTTACAACATTGAAGATGACAGCTTATCTTTGAAAAAATATTCAGGTTTACCGGAAAACGAACTTTCAAAAAAATTTGACGAACTCAGAAAAAATTACCCTCTCCGCAGAGAATTGAGTAATTATATTATTAGATTTCCTAACGGAAATAAAAATCTGATTGAAAAACTGAAAAATTTCGGCGCGCCGGTAAAAGAAATTAATTGAAACGATTTAATATTCCTGCTGTTAAACTAAAACACAAATGAAAAAGGAAAGCGTGAAAATATTTTACTTATTATTAATTGGAATCCTCATTGCAGCAAACACATTTGCCCAAAACAATAATGACGGGAAATTCCAGATTGCGCGCTTGAAATACGAAGGAGGCGGTGACTGGTATAACGACCCTTCCGCAGAAGTTAACTTGCTGAAGTTTATTGAGGAAAATACAACGGTGGAAGTTTATCCCGAATATACTTTTGTTGATATTGCTACCAACGATATTTTTTCATACCCGTTTTTATTTTTAACCGGTCACGGAAACGTTGTATTCAACAACGACGAAGTTGAAAGGCTGCGCGAGTATTTGGAGAACGGCGGATTTTTATACATCGATGACGACTACGGTTTGGATAAATCGATTCGGCGCGAATTGAAAAAAATTTTCCCCGGAAATCCTTTGGTCGAGCTCCCTTTCAATCATGAACTTTATCACATATTATATGACTTTGAACAAGGACCGCCTAAAATTCATGAACACGACGGCAAGCCGCCGCAAGGGTTCGGAATATTCATCGGGAAACGTCTCGCTGTTTATTACACATACGAGAGTAATCCGGGCGACGGCTGGGCAGACCCCGAAGTGCATAAAGATCCGCCTGAAAAGAGGTTGGAAGCACTTAAGTTTGGAACCAATTTAGTTTTATATGTTTTGTCGAATTAAATGAACACAACCGAAACTTACATAAAATTTTTAGAGCAAAAATTAAAAAAAGCTTACCGCAAAAACGGACTCTTGAACGCATGCAAAGGATTAACCGTTTTTTTTGCTTATGCGGTTCTTATTATTCTTGTTTTAACAGGACTGGAATACCTCGGGAATTTTTCTTCAACGGTGCGCACCGCATTTTTTTGGTTTGGAATAATTGCCTTGGGCGGCGGCTTTGTTTATCTGGTAATTCTTCCCCTTTGGAAGGCATTCAAACCTTTGGTAAGAAAAGACTACCTCAACACTGCTGCGGAAACAGGCAAGTTTTTGCACGGACCGGACGATGAACTTTTTAATACCCTTCAAATTTATTACGACAAAAACGAATTGTTTTCCGGTCAATTAATCGATAACGCCGTTATCTCGGTTTACCGTAAAATTAAAAATATCGATTTAGGAAATTTTTACGGAATTAATTTATTAAAAAAGCATTTTCGGATTTCCGGTATTTCCGCTGTATTTTTTTTACTTCTTTTTTTGTTTTTGCCCGGTTTGTTTCAAGCAGCATACAGAATTATCAACTACGAACGGAACTTCACGCCACCGGCTCCTTTTACTTTTATAATTCAACCCGGGGATACGACAATCACCAAAAACGAAAACATATTTATCCGGATAAAAACCAAGGGAAAAACTCCGGAATTTATTCTCTTCAAAAAAAAATCGGTTGAAGAAACCGGATTTTCGGATAAAATAATCAAACCCGATTCAACAAATATTTTTACCGTCAAACTGAATGATGTTAAAAGCTCGTTAGAATATTTCGCAGAAGCGGAAAACATTAAAAGCAAAATTTTTAATATTAAAGTTATAAACAGGCCACTGCTAGGGGATTTGGAAATGGAAATTGTTCCTCCTGCATATTCAAAATTGCCGGTGGAAATTTTGAAAGACAACGGAAATATAACCGCTCTTCCCGGAACAAAGGTCAACGTTTCACTGAACGCCTCACAACCATTGGACAGTGCAAAAATCATCTTTGATTCAGGTAAAACGGTCAATTTGAAAACAAAAAATAATTCCGCAACAGGTAAATTCGTAATTCATAAAGACACCGGATATTATTTTTCTCTTACCGATACAAACGGCATAAGCAATGAAAACCCGATAAAATATTCCATTAAAACCCTGTTCGATGAATATCCCGTTATCAAAGTAGTTTTGCCCGGGAAAAACGTTACACTGCCTGAAGACGATAAATTACCACTTGCCGTTAAAATTAAAGACGATTACGGATTAACAAAACTATTTCTAAAATACCGGTTGTCATCATCTGAATTTAAAAAAACAAAAAAAGAATTTTCAAAATTTGAAATTGTGATAAATAAAAACATGACGGAAGACGACGTTTATTATTTATGGAATTTGTTCCCGTTGCGGCTTGCTGCAAACGATGTAATTTCCTACTATTTTGAAGTATTCGATAACGATAACATTAACGGTCCGAAATCTGCGAAATCAAAAATTTACACGGTTCGGGTACCAACCCTCGACGAACTTTTTACCCAAGCCGAAGAAACACAATTAAATGCCGAAAAAGAATTGATGGAAACCCTGAAAGAAGCTGAAAAAATTAAGGATGAGCTTAAAAACCTGAATTATGAATTGAAGAAAAAACAAAAACGGATTAGCTGGGAAGAAAAAAACAAACTTGAAAAAACACTAGAAAAATTTGAAAAGTTGAATGATAAAATATCAGATATTAAAAAGAAAATGCAAAATATGCAAAGCGAATTGAACAAAAACAATTTGCTTTCAAAAGAAACCATGGAAAAATACATGGAGCTGCAAAAGCTATTGGACGAAATGAACAGCGAAGAAATGAAAAAAGCTTTGGAAAAAATGCAAGAAGCCCTTCAAAAAATGATGAGAAACGATGTTCAAAATTCACTGGACAAACTTTCCTTAAATGAAGAAATGTTCAAGAAAAGTGTGGAACGGACTCTCAAATTATTAAAACGAATTCAAATTGAACAAAAAGTTGATGAACTCGTAAAGCGCACGGAGGAAATCTTCAAAAAACAAAACGAACTCAAAAACGAAACGGGGAAAAACGAGAAAGACAAAAGCGACGAACTAAGCAAGAAGCAAAACGAAATAACAAAAGACCTGGAACGGTTGGAAAAGGAAATGCAAAAACTAAAAGAAAAGATGGGTGAATTTAAAGATATGCCGAATGAGGATTTGGAAAAAATGATGAAAGAATTTGCCGGACAAAAAAATCAACAGCTTTCGGAGAAGGCAAAAAGCGATTTGGATAAAAAAGAAATGATGAAAGCGCTTCAAACACAAAACAAAATTTCACAGAATATGCGGGAAATGTCTGACCGTATGCAACAAATGAAATCCAATCTGCAACGCAAAAGTCAAATGCAAACCCTTGCCGAAATGATTAAAATTACAAGCGATTTAGTCTCTCTATCGAAAGAAGAAGAAAAGTTAAAAAATGAAACATCGCAAATACAAACATCATCGCCGGGTTTGGATAAAAAAGCCGAGCGGCAATTCGAATTGCAAAACGACGTTAATAAAATTCTAAAACAAATGTCGGCGCTCTCAGAAAAAACTTTTGCAATTACCCCCGAAATGGGAAGGGCTTTGGGCTCGGCAAAGTCGGATATGCAAAAAGCCATTTCGGCATTACAAAGCAGAAACGGAACTATTGCATCGATTCATCAAAAAAACGCAATGCAAGAATTAAACAAAGCTGCTACTTTGATGAACGCTTCAATTCAACAAATGATGAACGGCGGAAGCGGCGGCGGAATGATTTCACTGATGCAACAGATGCAGCAACTTTCCCAACAACAAATGCAGCTTAACCAAATGACGCAAATGTTGAATAACGGTAATCTATCGATGGAACAGCAAGCACAATTGCAACGCCTTGCTCAACAACAGGCGATGATTCAAAAATCTTTGGAAGAACTTAACAAAGAAGCAGAGGAAGCGGGAGAATCGAAAAAACTTACCGCCAACCTCGAAAAAATTCTCGATGAAATGAAGGAAGTGGTTTCCAATCTGGAAACTCAAAAAATAAACGATGAATTAATCAACAAACAAAAACACATTCTATCAAAACTTCTCGATGCCCAACGGTCGATTAACGAACGCGATTATGAAAAGAAAAGGATTTCGAGAGCAGGAAAAGATTTTCAATTGAAAACCCCGCCTGAACTGATTTTCAACGAAAACGAAGGTAAAGATTTATTAAGGGAAGAATTAATAAAAGCTGTCAATGAAGGTTATTCCAAAGACTATGAAGATTTAATCAGAAAATATTACGAGGCTCTCGAAAAAGAAAATCAATCCAAATGATTTTATTTTAAGCCACACTGCCCCGAGGGGTATTGGGGCAGCATGACAATCAGGTAGTCTGGGAGACGTTTACCATGAGCAAAAAAGTAATTAAATTCCCTCTCCGTATTTTTCCAAATGAAGTTTCCGGGCTTGTTCGCGCCATCTTTCCCTTCTTATTCTATCATGAAACTTCAAAAATTCATCCAAGCGGTCAACTTCCTCTTCGGTAAGTTTGGCAATTTGTTCATAAGAATAAATACCTTGTTCATGCAGCATTTTTTCCAGAACATTACCAATACCGGAAATTTTGGTTAAATCATCTATCCTCGGTTCCGGAGGTTCTTTTTTATTCAGTTCTTCAATTTTGGCTTCCAATTCAGCAATGGTTTTATCCCTTTCTTCAATCTCTTTATTAAAACGGTTTTCCAATTCACTGCACTTGGCAAAATATTCTTCAAGTTTACCGTCAACAACCGGTTTTTCGTAAAATGCGGAAAGTTTTGCTTCCAGACCGGCTACTTTGGATTTTTCCGCCTCCAATAAATCTTCCAGCTCTTTTATTTTTGCATTTACCAAATCGTGTTTGGCATCCGTTTCCGGTTTGCTGTAAAGCTCGTTCATTTTCGTATTTAATTGATCGAGCATTGTTCTTTTTTCTTCCAAATCGTCTTTTACACCTGCAACAACCGAAACCATTTCACTCAATTTGGCATCAACATCTTCCTTGGTATAAAATTGATTTAATTTTCCTTCCAATCCTCCGATTTGCTCTTTGGTAAGATTAAATTGTGTCTCGGTATCTTCACTCGAAGCAAAAAATTTCATTTTGCCCTCCAGCTCTTCCATGGCATTTCTGAGTTCTTTTAATTGCAAATCATAATCTTTGTCTGAAAGGTCATTTATTTTGGTTTCGAACGAAGCCAGTTTATCTTCCAGATTTTTTAGGGAAGAATCATAATTTTTATCCAATAAATTTGTTTTCAATTGTGATTCTAGCGCCGAATATTTTTCACTAAGTTTATCAAGCAAATCTATTCTGCCTTCAAGCGAAGAAACCACATTATTTGTCTTTGCATAATTATCTTTAATTTCCTTTAATTCGTCATCAATAGCAAAATTTCTTTCCGAGACTGATTTTTCAAGTATATCGATTTTTTGTTCCAGTTCCGAAATCTTATCTTTATTCGGCCAAATTTTAAGCAGCCAACCGATTAGGAAGCCCAGAACAGCTGCCAAAATAAGGCACAATAAAATTTGTAAAATCAGATACCCCATGGTTTATTTCTCCTTTTGAATTTTAAATTCAACTCTACGGTTTTTCCTTCTTCCTTCCGGAGTTTTATTATCGGCAACCGGTTTTGAACTACCGTAACCTTTCGCAACCAACCTGCCGGCATCGATTCCTTGCTCAACCAAATATTTCTTTACCGCATCGGCTCTGCGTTGGCTTAAATTAAGATTGAATTCTGCATTTCCTTTCGAATCGGTGTGTCCGCCAATTTCAATTTTAACCCCGGGATATTTTTTGAGCAATTGCACAAGTTTATTAAGAACCGGGTAACTTGTTTTGCGGATAACCGAGCTTCCGGTTTCGAATTCAATATTTTCAGCCGAAAAACCGGTTAATGTTTCTTGAAGTTTTTCGATTTTTCCGGATTTTTCAACTTTTGGTGGAGAATAAACAACTTTCAGATTATTGATTACTTTATTCACACCGTAAATTTTGCCGGCTATCTCTCCGGCTTTTTTTCTTATTTTGTCGGATTCAACAAATCCCTCAAGTGTAACATCCCGACCGTCAACGGTCAAACCGCTTACTGTAATTCCTTTGTTTTTTAATGCTTCGAAAGTGCGTGATGATAAATCGGCTTCGATTTGGGGGGACTTGAAAAACAAACAGCACAAGAGAAGAATCAATATTCCCACAATGCCGAGAAGTTTAATTTTAGTAGGATTCATTTCAATCCACATTTTTTTCCGGATAACTTAAAAAGCGGAAATTCCGGGGTAAAAATAATTACTGATGGGACAAAAACTTGTAACAGAATCAATGATTTTTATGTAATAAAATTCACTTAAACAAATACATAATTTGTTTCGTAAAATTTTCTTTTCTAAATTTCGGATCTGAAGTTTACGGTGACAGGGAAACCGGTTGGAATCCGGTGCTGCCCCGCAACTGTGAAGGACATAACCTCTTAACATTTTGCCACTGTTCGAAAATTCGAATGGGAAGGCGTTTTGAGGTGTCCGAAGCCAGGAGACCTACCG